>DASYMV010000338.1:0-14856 GCA_036008865.1 Pseudonocardiaceae bacterium
ATCTCCTCCATCCTCAGCTCCAGCGCGGGATGGCTGGCCGAGAGCTCGACGAGAACGGAGGGCAGCAGCCCTCGCGCCGCCGTGGAGAACGCACCGATGGACAACTCGCCGACGGCGGCTCCGCGCTGCTCCTCCAGCGTCACCTCGGCCCGCTCGACCAGCGACAGCACCTGCTCGGCGGTCTCCGCCAGGAGGAATGCGGCGTCGGTCAGCGCGACGCCCCTGCCGCGTCGTTCCAGCAGGGTGGTGCGGGTCTCCCGCTCGAGCTTCGCGATCTGCTGCGAGATCGCCGACGGCGTGTAGCCGAGCGCGGATGCCGCTGCGCCGACCGATCCGTGCGCCGCCACGGCGTGCAGTGCGCGCAACCTGCCCAGGTCCAGCATGTAGCAATCCTAAACCGTTTCATGAAGACAATGTCGCTGGTGCTAAACGGTCGGTCTGCCCAGACTCGAGGACGTGAATCCACGCCACGTGGCCCTCGCGGTGCTCGTCGCCGTCATCTGGGGCGTCAACTTCGTCGTCATCGAGGTGGGACTGAAGGACTTCCCGCCGCTGCTGTTCTCCGGCCTGCGCTTCCTCGCCGCCGCGGTGCCCGCACTCTTCTTCGTCGGATCGCCACGCGTGGCCTGGAAGTGGGTCATCGCGGTCGGTCTCGTGCTGGGGGTCGCGAAGTTCGGTTTCGTGTTCACCGGAATGCACGCCGGAATGCACGCGGGGCTCTCCTCGCTGGTGCTGCAGAGCCAGGTGATCTTCACGGCGCTCTTCGCGGCCATCCTGCTTCGGGAACGCCCCCGTCCGGCGCAGATCGCCGGAATCGTCGTCGCCTCGCTGGGGATGCTGCTGATCGCGTTCGACTACGGGGTGGGCAGTCCGCTGGCCGCCTTCGCGCTCGTCATCGCCGGTGCGGCGTGCTGGGGACTGTCCAACGTGATCACACGGCACGCGAAGCCGGCGGACTCCTTGCGGTTCATGGTGTGGGTGAGCGCGGTCGCCGTGCTCCCGCTCTTCGCGCTGTCGCTGGCCGTCGAGGGCGTGGACGCCGACCTGGCCGCGCTGCGTTCGATCAACTGGGGAGGAGTCGCGGCGATCGGCTACGTCGCCTGGATCTCCACCCTGCTGGGTTTCGGCGCGTGGGGATTCCTGCTGCGCCATCACGACGCGAGCACGGTCGCGCCGTTCTCGCTGCTGGTGCCGGTGGCCGGGATGTTCTCCGCATGGCTCTTCCTCGGCGAGGAGGTCACGATGCTGCGGTGCGGCGCGGCGGTGCTGGTGATCGCCGGGATGGCGGCTACCGCTGTTCCACGACGGGCGGCGCGCCGGGCGGCAGCACCGCAAGACCGGTCGGCGGACCCTGTTCCAGCAGCCTGAGCACCGCGTCGGTGTCCAGGTGTTCGGCGACCAGGTCACCGAGCAGGTCGAGTTGGGCGGTGCGCGCGGCCGCGAAGCTGGTCGACACCGACGGCTGGAACCCGTCGCGGCCCGCGCGCGACGCCGCCCAGCGCAGGAACTCACGCCGGAAGCCGTCGTTCTCCAGGAGGCCGTGCCAATGCGTACCAGCGACCGGACCTGCGAGCGCCCCCTCGCCGTCGCCGTCCGGCAACGCGAGCAACGGCGGCAGGTCGTCGTCGCGGCGCACCACCTGGCCGTGGTGGATCTCGTAGCCGGTGACCTGCTGGCCGAACGCGGTGCCGGCGGGCCGGTGCAGCGTCTTGTCGGGCTCGAACCGCACGTCGAGACCGAGCAGGCCCAGTCCGTCCACCTGTCCGGCGCGCGATTCGACGGAGTCGTCGATGCGCTCACCGAGCATCTGGAAGCCCCCGCAGATGCCGAGCACCGGCAGACCGCGGGCGGCATGGGCGGTGATCGCGTCGGCCAGGCCGGTCTTCCGCAGCCACGTCAAGTCCTCGACCGTGGCCTTCGACCCCGGCAGCACCACCAGGTCCGCGTCGGACAGCCGCGAAGGCTCGGTGACGAATCGCACCGCGACGCCGGGCTCGCACGCCAACGCCTCCACGTCGGTGGCGTTCGAGATCCGCGGCAGGCGCACGACGGCCACCCGCAGCCACTGGTCCCCCATCGGCGGCGCGGGACGGCCGATCACCCCGTCCGCGGTGTAGGACAGGGAGTCCTCGGCGTCGAGCCACAACTCCTCGCGCCACGGCAGCACGCCGTGCACCGGCCGTCCGGTCAACGCGTGCAGCTGACGCAAGCCGGGCTCGAGCAGCGCCGGATCGCCGCGGAACTTGTTGATGACGAATCCGCAGATCAACGCCTGGTCTGCGGGATCGAGCAGGACCAGGGTGCCGAACAGGTGCGCGAAGACCCCGCCGCGGTCGATGTCGCCGACCACGAGGACCGGAAGCCCCGCGGCGCGAGCGAGGCCCATGTTGGCGATGTCGTTCGCCCTCAGGTTGATCTCCGTGGGGGAACCCGCCCCCTCGCAGATCACGACCTCGTGATCGGTCCGCAGCGACTCCAGAGTGGCCAGCACGGTGCGAAGCAGCTCCGCCTTGCGCTCGCGATAGGACAGGGCGGACACCTCACCCACCGCGCGCCCCAGCACGACCACCTGCGAGCTGCGGTCGCCACCGGGCTTGAGCAGGACGGGGTTGAAGCGCACGCTGGGTTCGAGCCCGCACGCCGCCGCCTGCAGCGCCTGGGCTCGGCCGATCTCCCCGCCGTCGGTTGTCACCACCGAGTTGTTGGACATGTTCTGGGCCTTGAACGGCGCGACCCGCACCCCCCGGCCCGCGAGCCAGCGGCACAGGCCGGCCACGAGCACGCTCTTCCCCGCGTCGGAGGTGGTTCCGGCGACCAGCAACGCACCGCTCACAGCGCAATGTCCCCTCGAGTGTCACTGACTGACATCATCCACGGTCATGTCCGCCGTTCCCGTCACCACGATCCTCGTGCACAGTCCCTTCCTGGGGCCGGCCAGCATGCGACCGCTCGCGGACGCGCTGGCGGCGTCCGGCCGTCCGGTGTTGCTGCTCGACCTGCGAGTGACCGTCAACGCCGCTCCCGTGCACCAGCGGTTGATCGGGGTGTTCGCCGACGCCGTCGACGACTCGCAGGTGGGAGGACCGGTGGTGCTGGTCGGGCACAGCGGTGCGGGCCCTCTGCTGCCCGCGTTCGCCGACGCGCTGGAACTCGACGTGCAGGGGCTGGTGTTCCTCGACTCCGTCCTCCCGACGCCCGGCCGCAGCTGGCGGGACACCGTTCCACCTGAGCTGATGGCGCACCTGAAGAGCATCTCCAGCGACGGCAAGCTGCCCAGGTGGGACCGGTGGTTCGAGCCGAACCCGCTGCCGGGACTGGTGCCGGACGCGGCGCTTCGCGCGGAGATCGTGGACGAGGAGCCGGAGGTTCCCCTGGACTTCCTCAAGGAGCAGCGGCCCTCCGTCACGTGGGACGGTCCTTCGGGCTACGTGCAGCTGAGCGAGGTCTACGCGAAGGACGCCGACGAGGCCGAGGCACTCGGCTGGCCGGTGCGCAGGCTGGACGCGGACCATCTCGCCCTGGCCACGCGCCCGGAGGCGGTGGCCTCCGCGCTGGCGGAGATCCTCAGCGGCTTCAGCAGACCGTGAGGATCTCGGCGCCGTCCTCGGTGACGACGAGGGTGTGCTCGAACTGGGCGGTCCACTTCTTGTCCTTGGTGGTGATCGTCCAGCCGTCGTCCCACATGTCGTAGTCGATCGTGCCGAGCGTGATCATCGGCTCGATGGTGAACGTCATGCCCGGCTCGATGACGGTCGGCATCTTGGGCTCGTCGTAGTGCAGGACGACGAGGCCGCTGTGGAAGGTGCGGCCGATGCCGTGGCCGGTGAAGTCTCGCACCACGCCGTAGCCGAAGCGGCTGGCGTAGGCCTCGATGACCCGTCCGATGACGTTGAGCTGACGACCCGGCTTGACGGCCTTGATCGCGCGCATGGTCGCCTCGTGGGTGCGCTCCACCAGCAGGCGGTTCTCCTCGCTGACGTCGCCCGCCAGGAAGGTCGCGTTGGTGTCGCCGTGCACACCGCCGATGTAGGCGGTGACGTCGACGTTGACGATGTCGCCGTCCTGCACCACGGTCGAGTCGGGGATGCCGTGGCAGATGGCCTCGTTGAGCGAGGTGCAGCACGACTTCGGGAAGCCCCGGTAGCCCAGCGTGGACGGGTACGCGCCGTTGTCGCAGAGGAACTCGTGCGCCACGGCGTCGATCTCGTCGGTGGTCACACCCGGCGTGATGACCTTGCCCGCCTCCTGCAGCGCCTGAGCCGCCAGGCGGCTCGCGACGCGCATTGCCTCGATGACCTCCGGCGGCTGCACCCACGGATCGGTGTTGCGCCGGGGAGCCGGACGATCCACGTACTCGGGGCGGACGATCTTGGACGGGACCGGACGGCGAGCCGACTGCTCGCCTGGCTTCAGCGGGGCACGCACGGACATGCTCACCACATTACGGTGCGCCTCAAAGGGCAACTCGGCACCGTCGGGGAAGTGGTCAGCTCGAACGGCCCCGGCGATGCGCGAGCGGGGAGTTCGCGGTGTCTGACGGTTCGACTCGGGGTGCCTGGAGGTTCGACTCGCAGGTCAGCCGGCGGCGCGCAGGAACTTGCCGGACACGTCGATCGCGGGCACGGAGCTGTTCGCGCCGAGCACGAGCGTCGCGAACGCCACGTCGCCGCGGTAGCCGACGAACCACCCGTGGGAGTTCACCCCGTCCCCGAACTGGGCGGTGCCGGTCTTGCCGCGCAGTTCGGGGATGTCCGCGAGCTGGGTCGCCGTTCCCGACGTGACGACCTCGCGCATCATCTGCCGCACCGGATCGAGCACCGTCGCGGGCACCGTGTCCGGCTTCGCATCCGCCTTGGTCTCGTGCCCCTTCAGCAGGCCCGGCGTGGGCATCGTGCCCTTCGCGACGGTGGCGGTGACGAGCGCCATGCCGAACGGACTGGCCACCACCTTGCCCTGCCCGAAGGCGTCCTCAGCGCGCTCCACGACGTCGCTGGCCGGTGGCACGGAGCCCGTGACGGTGGTGACGGCCGGTAGCTCGAAGTCGACGCCCAGGCCCAGCTTCTTCGCCGTGCTGGTCAGCAGATCGGCCGGCATGTCGACGGCGAGCTGCGCGAAGGTCGTGTTGCAGGAGAAGGCGAAAGCGCTGTGCAGAGGGATGGTGCCCTTGTCGAACTCGTTGGAGTTCGGGACCACTCGGCGGCCGTCGATGGTGGTCTTGCCAGGGCACGGCACCGCGGTGTCCGCAGTGGCCTTGCCCGACTCCAGCGCCGCGGCGACGGAAACGATCTTGAACGTGGAGCCGGGCGGGAACCTGCCGGACAGGGCGATCGGTCCCTGCGCGTCAGCCGCCTCGTTCTGCGCGACGGCCAGTACGTCACCGGTCGACGGCTGGATCGCGACGATCATCGTGGGCTGGGTCATCGGCTCGACCGCGTCCTCGGCGGCCGTCTGCAGCGTCCGGCTGAGCGAAGCGGTCACCGCCTGCGCGGGTTCCGGCTGCTTCGCTCCCAGCTCCTCCACCTCGGCTCCGGCAGCGTTGACCGTGCTGATGCGGTAACCGGACTTGCCGGCGATCTGCTGCTCGACCTGCTTGCGGATCGCGGGCAGCACCTGGGCTGCGAAGTTGCGGCTCGGGGCCAACAGGCTCTCCTGGGAGCTGAACCGCACGCCCGGCAGCTCGTAGATCTGCGGCTTCACCGACTGGTAGTCGGCGTCGCGCAGCGCGGCGACCTGGTAGACCTGCCCGTCCGGTGTCTTGCCGAGGCCGTCGATGATCGACTGCTGACTGATGGACTTGTCCAGCGGCGACAACGCCGTCGCGAGAGTGGCCGCCACCGTGCCCACGTCACCGGCCTGCTTGGGATCGAGCACGACGGAGACCACCTGGTCGGGTGCGAGCAACGGAGTGCCGTCCCGGTCGAGCACCGGCGCCAGTTGCGGCTTCACCTCGGTCAGCGCGATGGTCTGCTGAGCCGAGAGCTCGGGATGCACGGCCGAGGGCGCCCAGTGGACCTTCCAGTCGTCGCCGTCGCGCCGCAGGTCCAGCTTGGTCTGGTACTCCCACGAGCGGTTGTTGCCGAGATCCCACTTGAGCGTGACGGTCGCGTCGGCGCTCGTCGCGTCGCCGGAGGCGTCACGCACCTGCTCGACCTTCGTCTGAAGCCCTGCGGGCTTCAGCGCCGTGCGCACCTTGTCCAGCAGGTCCTTTGCCTGACCCGCGTCGTCGGTGAGGGCGGCCGCGCCCTGCGTGTCACCGCTCGCCAGGCGGCTGACGTAGTCGTTGGTCACGTCAGCCGGCCCCTGGCGCGATGCGAACAGCCCGCAACCGCTCACCGAGACGACGAGCGCCACAGCACAGAGCGCGCCGGACAGGGAGCGACGTTCACGATTCACCCGCACGGCCCGAAGTATGCCAATGGAGAGCGGCAGAACCGCGCAGAATTTCAGAACAACACGGTTGCGTACTGTCCGGCCTGTTCGAAGCCGACGCGGCGGTAGGCGGCCTTCGCGGCGTGGTTGAAGCCGTTGACGTACAGGCTCGCGGTGCGGCCGAGGCCGCGGACCAGCCGATCGGCGACGGCCGCGGTACCGCGGGTGCCGAACCCGTTCCCGCGCCGGTCGGGGTGGACCCACACGCCTTGGATCTGGCCGACCTTGGACGACAGCGCGCCGATCTCGGCCTTGAAGACCACGTCCCGGCCTTCGAAGCGCGCGAACGCACGGCCACCGGCGATCAACTCCGCCACCCGCGCCCGGTAGCTCGCACCGCCGTCCTCGGAGCAGGGGTCGATGCCGACCTCCTCCTTGAACATGGCGATGGCGGCGGGGAGATACCGGTCGATCTCGTCCGGTCGCACCGGCCGCACCAGCGGGTCGACCTCCACGTCCGGGCTACGGCCCATCGCCAGCAACGGCTGGTCGTTCCGGACCTCGCGGGCCGGACCCCAGTCGGACTCCAGTTCCTGCCAGAGCCCGAGCACCTGCTCAGCCGGCCCCACCAGCGAGGAGCAGAGCCGGCCCCGGCGGCGGGCCCGGTCAGCGAAGCTGCGCAGGGCCGAGGCTTTGCCCCTCAACGGGATGAGGTTCGGGCCCGAGAAGCACAGCGCGTCGATCCTGGAGCCGCGGCCCGACCGGTGGTCGGACGCCCACACCTCGCCGCCGAGGCGCCACGAATCGAGACCCGCGGCCTCGACGCGCGAAGCGACCATGCAGGAGGCGACGGGATCGCTGTCGAGGACGCCCAGCACCTCTGACAGGTCACGTTCGTCGAGCAGGCGAGCGCCCGCGAGCCTCAACACGCTTCAAGCGTGCCAGATGCGACGGTCATCACGCGCGCCCGGCCACCCGCTTCGCGTAGTGCGACGCCCGTCAGCCGACGGTGACCACCGGAGCGCCACCGGTGTCCTCGGCGCCCTCCATGCCGTCGGCGATGCGCATGGCCTCTTCGATCAGGGTCTCGACGATGAGGTGCTCGGGCACCGTCTTGATGACCTCGCCCTTGACGAAGATCTGGCCCTTGCCGTTTCCGGAGGCGACTCCGAGGTCGGCCTCGCGAGCCTCACCGGGACCGTTCACGACACAGCCCATGACCGCGACGCGCAGGGGCACCTCCATGCCCTCGAGGCCCGCGGTGACCTGGTCGGCCAGCGTGTAGACGTCGACCTGCGCGCGGCCGCACGACGGGCACGACACGATCTCCAGCTTGCGCGGGCGCAGGTTCAGCGCCTGCAGGATCTGCGTGCCGACCTTGACCTCCTCGACTGGAGGAGCCGAGAGCGAGACGCGGATCGTGTCACCGATGCCCTGGCGCAGCAGCGCACCGAACGCCACGGCCGACTTGATCGTGCCCTGGAACGCCGGACCGGCCTCGGTCACGCCGAGGTGCAGCGGGTAGTCGCACTGCTCGGCGAGGATCTCGTAGGCGCGCACCATCACGACCGGGTCGTTGTGCTTGACCGAGATCTTGATGTCGTGGAAGTCGTGCTCGGCGAACAGACCCGCCTCCCACATCGCCGACTCGGCCAGCGCCTCCGGCGTGGCCTTGCCGTACTTCTTCAGCAGCCGGGGGTCCAGCGAACCGGCGTTCACGCCGATGCGGATGGGCGTGCCGTGGTCGCGAGCCGCCTGAGCGATCTCCTTGACCTTGTCGTCGAACTTGCGAATGTTGCCGGGGTTGACGCGGACCGCCGCGCAGCCCGCCTCGATGGCCGCGAACACGTACTTCGGCTGGAAGTGGATGTCCGCGATGACCGGGATCTGCGACTTGCGCGCGATCGCGGGCAGCGCATCGGCATCGTCCTGGGACGGGCACGCCACGCGGACGATGTCGCAGCCGGACGCGGTCAGCTCCGCGATCTGCTGCAGCGTGGCGTTGACGTCCGAGGTGACCGTCGTCGTCATCGACTGCACGGAGATCGGGAACTCGCTGCCGACGCCGACCGACCCCACCATGAGCTGGCGCGTCTTGCGCCGCTCGGACAGCACCGGAGGCGGCAATGCCGGCATACCGAGCATCACGCCGTCGCTCATGGGGAGTGCACCTCTCTCGTAAGGCAACCGGGGGTCACTGGCCACCCAGCTTGATCGGGTTGACGATGTCCGCGGTGATGGTGAGCAGGGTGATCGCGCCACCGACGAAGATCACCACGTAGGTCAGCGGGAGCAGCTTCAGGTAGTTGACCGGCGCTCCCGCGGGCTTGCCGCGAAGCTTCCTGATCCAGTCTCGCACCCGTTCGTAGAGGTTGACGGCGATGTGACCACCGTCAAGCGGGAGCAGCGGCAGGAGGTTGAACACACCGACGAAGAAGTTGAGGCCGGCGAGCATCAGCAGGAACACCTGCCACAGGCCCTGCTCGGCGGCCTGGCCGCCGATGAGGCTGGCGCCCACCACGCTGACCGGGGTGTCCACGTCGCGCGGCGCGCCACCGATGGCCTTGACCACCGCGGGGATCTTCTCCGGGAAGCGCATGAGGCCGTGCCAGGTGTTGACGAACATGTCGCCGGTGAAAGCGGTTGCTCCACCCACCGCGGTCAGCGGGTTGTACTGGAAGTCCCGCATGAACTGCACACCGATCGCGCCGACCTCCTTGGTGTACTTGGAGCCGTCCGAACGCTGGAATTCACGGGTGACCTTGGGCACGTCCATCGTGAGGGTCAGCTCCTGACCGTCACGCACCACCTTGAACTCGGTGGGCCCGCTGCGTTCCTGCGTCTTCTGCAACAGATCGGTCCACGTGGGAGTCGCCTGGCCGGCGACCGCGACGATCTCGTCACCCGGCTTGATACCCGCGTTCTTGGCGGGCGCGGGGTCGCTCGGACCGCACTGCGGAGCGGCGGAGGCGGAGGTCGCGGTGCGCTGCACGCAGTTGGACACGTCGCCGAGCACCGGTGCGCCCTTGATGTTGGGCAGGCCCAGCGTGGCGGCCATCAGGTAGAGCACGATGAAGCCGACGATGAAGTGGGTGATCGAGCCCGCGGAGAGCACCACCACGCGCTTCCACGTCTTCTGGCGGTTGAACGCCCGCGGCGCGTCGTCGGGATGCACGTCCTCGAGCGCGGTCATGCCGACGATCTCGCAGAATCCACCGGCGGGAAGCGCCTTGAGGCCGTACTCGGTCTCGCCACGGCGGAAGGACCAGATCTTCGGGCCGAACCCGATGAAGTACCGGGTGACCTTCATGCCGAACGCCTTGGCGGTCAGCAGGTGACCGAACTCGTGCAGCGCGATGGACACCGCGATGCCCAGCGCGAACAGCACGACGCCCAACACATAGACCACGTTCAGTTCCTCCCAGACCCCACCGCAGTGGCAACAAGTTCCCGCGCCCGCGCCCTGGCCCACTTCTCGGCGGCGAGCACCTCGGCGACGTCGGCCGGCTCGGCGCGCCAACCGTCCGCCTCCGCGAGGACGCGCTGCACGACGTCCACGATGGAGGTGAACGTCGTGCCGCCGTCGAGGAAGGCCGCGACAGCCTCCTCGTTGGCCGCGTTGTAGACCGCGGGCAGGCAACCGCCCCCCGCACCGGCGTGCCGGGCGAGCTCGACCGCGGGGAACGTCTCGTTGTCCAGCGGCTCGAACGTCCACGCGGTGGGCAATACGAAGGTACACGCGGGCACCGCACCGGGGAGACGATCAGGCCAGGTGAGGCCGAGGGAGATGGGCAGCCGCATGTCCGGCGGGCTGGCCTGCGTCAACGTCGACCCGTCGGTGAACGCCACCATCGAGTGAACGATCGACTGAGGGTGGACCACGACGTCGATTCGGTCGTAGGGCACCCCGAAGAGCAGGTGGGCCTCGATCACCTCCAGCCCCTTGTTGACCAGGGTCGCCGAGTTGATCGTGATGACCGGTCCCATCGACCAGGTCGGATGGGCGAGCGCGTCTCGCGCCGTCACCGCCGCCAGGTCCTCACGGGTGCGGCCTCGGAACGGGCCGCCCGAGGCGGTCAGGATCAGCCGGTCGACCTCCTCCGCACGGCCACCGCGCAGGCACTGAGCCAGCGCGGAGTGCTCGGAGTCCACGGACACGATCTGTCCCGGACGGGCCGCCTTCAACACGAGCGGGCCGCCGGCGATGAGCGACTCCTTGTTGGCCAGCGCCAAGGTCGACCCGGTGGCCAGGGCGCGCAGCGTCGGCTCCAGACCGCGAGAGCCCGTGACACCGTTGAGAATCACGTCGGCCGGCGTGGAGTCGATGAGGTCGAGCACCGCGGTCGGGCCGGCGAGCACGCGCGGCATGCGGAACCCACCGCGCTCGAAGCCGCACTTCTGCGCCTCCGCGTAGAGGGCGAGCGTGACGTCCTCGACCGCGGTCGCCCTGGCCACCGCGATCACCGGCGCGCCGAACTCGAGGGCCTGCGCCGCGATGGCGGCCGGGTCGGCACCACCCGCCGCGAGTCCGGCGACCGTGAAGCGGTCGCGGTTGGCCCTGATGACGTCGAGGGCCTGGGTCCCGACCGAACCGGTGGACCCGAGTACGAGAACGGAGCGCCGGGTGACCTGCGGCGCGTGGGCGTCGGTGCGCGGGGAGGAGTCCATCGCCTCTCATTGTTCCGGAAGCGACCTGATGCTCCGCATGCCGGTGGTCGGGTAACAGATCAATAACACGCGAATGCCATCACCCGTTCGCGGGCACCCCAGGTCAGCATCACAACGTGTCACGACGGACCGCCGTCGCGACCATGAGGAAGGAGACGCCCGGTGGGCATCTTGGGTTGGATTGTCCTGGGTCTTATCGCTGGCGCGATCGCCAAGGCCATCATGCCCGGCAGGGACCCCGGCGGCATCATCATCACGATGCTGCTCGGCATCGTGGGCGCGATCCTCGGTGGGTTCGTCGGAAAGGCGCTGTTCGGCACTGACCTCGGGACCTTCTTCAACATCCGCACATGGCTGCTGGCCATCCTCGGTTCGCTGATCGTGCTCGGGATCTACCGCTTGGTGACGGGCAGGCGAGCACGGGCCTAGCCCGGATCTGAGCACGACCGCTGCATGCGACGGCCCCCGCCAGCGCAGGCTGGCGGGGGCCGTCGCATGCAGCGCACCTCACGTCGAGCGGAGCGGGCGTGATGTGCGACGATGGGGCCGACATCGGATCACGTGGGAAAGGTCGTGGCGTCAGTGGCTTCTTCGGAGCTGGACAAGCGTCCGGTGCACACCGTGGACCCCCACGACGAGCCCTCGGCCGAGTGGGGCTGGCACGGTGGCTTCCCCCGCGGAATCAAGATCATGGGCTGGATCGCGACCGCCTTCATCCTCCTGATGCTGATCGGCAACCACCACGGTCTCACCGAGGACCTGTGGCTCATCGGCATCGGCGTGTTCATGGCCGTCCTGCTGATCTGGGACCAGGCGCGCAGCCGCACCTCGTGGCGCCGCTGACCGCGAGTCGAACCCTCACGCACCGCGAGTTCCCCGCTCGGGAAGCTCAGCGAGGTCTTCCGACCTGAAACGATGGGAGCGTTCGTTCCGCAACACGGAACGAACGCTCCCATCGTTTCACGCGTCCCAGGCCTGCACGGCGATCTGGCGTGAGATCCGGCCGTCGGCGACGTCCGCGACCGTGGCGCACAGCACTCGCGTGCCGTCCGAGTACTCGCAGTGCTCGGTGAAGGCGATGCGGCCCTCCCCGGCCACGACGTCGGACACCTGGTGCGTCATGTCCCGGCCGACGACGTCGCGGATGTGCTCCTCGATCGCCGCGCGCCCGCGCAGGACCTGCGGGTTCCTCGGGGTGTGCTGGCTGTCGACGACCGTCAGTTCGGCGTCGTCTCCGTAAGCGGCGACCTGGGCGTCCGCGTCGTTGGTCTCGATCGCCCGGCGCAGGGCGTCGAGATCGAATGCAGTGGTGGTCATGGCTTTTCCTCCTCAGGGACGGGCCTCGTAGACGAGGTTGGCGGGGGCTTGTGCGGCGATCCGCACCGCGCCGAACCCGGCTTCACGCAGCACCGCGGCGATCCGGGCGGGGCCGGCCTGCGGGCCCAGCGCGGCGGCACCGGCCTGAGCCAGCGAGCACGGCGTGCAGACCAGCACCGAGACGCCGTAGAAGACCCGGCCGAGCGGGTTGAGATTGTCCGCGACGGAGTCGCCCGCGAGGGGCTCGACGATCATGACGGCGCCGTCCGGGTTCAACGCCTCGCGCGCCCGGCGTGCGGCTCCGACCGGGTCGCCCACGTCGTGCAGGCAGTCGAAGAAGGTGATGAGGTCGTAGCCACCGCCGGGCAACTCGTCGGCCCCGGCGGTCTCGAACGCGACCCGGTCGGACAGACCTGCCTCGGCCGCGTGCCGCCTGGCCCAGCGCACGGAGCCCTCGTGGTAGTCGACGCCGAGGAAGGTCGACATCGGGTACGCCTGCGCCATGAGGATCGTGGACGTGCCATGCCCACAACCGACGTCGGCGACCGAAGCTCCCCGCGTCAGGCGTTCGGTCATGCCGTCCAGAGCGGGCAACCAGCTGTGAACCAGGTTGGCCGCACAACCGGGCCGGAAGAACCTCTCGGTGCCCTCGAACAGTCCAGGGTCGTGCTCGTGCCACCCGAACCCCTCGCCGGTGCGGAACCTGCGCTCGATCTCGGGCAGGTCGCGCAACACGGCGAGCGCGAGTTGCATGCCACCGGGGAAGAACGCGGGGCCGTCCTCGTCAGCCAGGGCGAGCGTCTGCTCCGGGCTCATCACGTACCGCCCGGTCGCCGCGTCGTAGCCGATGTAGCCACCGGCGGCCTGGTTCGCGAGCCACGGGCTCAGGTACGCAGGTGCCGTCCCGGTGCGTGCGGCCAGTTCCTCGACGGTGCCCGGACCTTTCGACAGCTCCCGGTACAGACCGAGCCGGTCACCGAGCACGACGAGGCCTGCGCTGAACGTCGCGCCCAAGTCGCCGATCGCGTGGGCGAGGAACTCGCCGAGCACGTCCTGGTCGACGGGAGTGGTCATGACGGGTGCTCCTTTCCGCACCGCAAGCGTGTCCGAGCACCGTCAATCGCAGCGTGTGCCCAGCGTCAACGTCGGCGCGTATCGTCACGACATGCTGCGCGTGCGGCTGCTGGGCGGGCTTTCCCTGGAACGCGACGGCATCCCGCTACCGCCGCCGGTCGGACGCGCTCCGACCGCCCTGCTCGGCTACCTCGCACTGAATCCCGGCCATCACGACCGGGAGGCGCTCGCGGCGAGGTTCTGGGCGGACGTGCCCGAGTCGAGCGCTCGCGCGAACCTGCGCACCGCGGTGTGGACGCTCCGCAAGGCCATCGGTGACGGCAGCCTCGCCGCCGATCGGCGCAGCGTCGGGCTCGTCGGGACGTGGGTGGACGTCATCGAGGTGGCCGCGATGGCCGAACGGGGCGAGCAGCAGGCCGCGATCGAGTTGTGCCGGGGCGACCTGCTGCCGGAGGAGGACGCCGATTGGGCCGAGCCCGCCCGCGTTCGCCACCACGCGTGCCACGCCGGCCTTCTGGAGGCACTCGCGACGAAGGCCGACAACGCGGGAAGGCTCGCCGACGCGGTGAACTGGTCACGGCAGCGGTGCGCGCTGACGCCGCTGGACGAGCCCGCGGTGCGGGCGCTGCTGCAGCGGCTGCTGGCGGCCGGCGACCGCGCGGACGCGGTGCGGGCGGGGCAGGAGTTCGTCGCCACGCTGCGCGACACCCTCGGGGTGGCGCCGGATGCCGAGACCAAGGCACTGCTCGCCGAGTTGCGCGAACCCGAACCGCGCGCGCACCGGCCCACCGTGCTGCCGATGTTCGGCCGTGCGAACGAATTGGCGGCTCTGAACGCCATGTGGGCCGCAGCACGCCGGGGTCGCGGTCAGCTCGCCGTGCTGAGCGGCGAGGCGGGCATCGGCAAGACGAGGCTCGCGACGGAGTTGCGCAGGCGGGCGGCTGCCACGGACGCACGTGTCGCGGTCGGAGCGGCGGTCGACGTCGGTGGTGAGGCACCGTTCGCCGTGGCCATGGAAGTGGCGCGAGAGCTCGTGCGAGTGGTGCCCGTACCACCGGCGCAGGTGCGCTGGCCGGACGAGATCGGCCGCCTGGCCCCCGATCTGGCGATCGCGCTGGGACGCCGGGGTGTTCCGCCGCAGGTCGCGTCCCCCGAGTTGGAACGGTTGCGGATCTTCGAAGCGGTGCTGCGGCTGGTCGAATGGGCGGCCGCCGAACGACCGGTGTTGCTCGTGGCGGAGGACGCGCACCGCGCGGATCGTGTCAGTCTGCAGCTGCTCGCCCACATCGGCCGCAGGCTCGCGAATCTCCCGGTCCTGCTGGTCATCACACGACGCGACCGGCCGATCCGCGGCGAGCTGGACGCGCTGGTGTCCGATCTCGCGGGCCGTGGTGTGCCGGTCACCGACCTGGAACTGCCGCCGTTGAG
>DASYMV010000339.1:0-4505 GCA_036008865.1 Pseudonocardiaceae bacterium
GAAGATCTTCAGCGACAAGGTCACCAATTGGAACGACCCCGTGATCGCGACGGACAACCCCGGCGTGCAGCTGCCGTCGCTGAGCGTTCAAACCTTCCACCGCTCCGACGGTTCCGGCACCAGCTACAACTTCACGAATTACCTGGCCAGCGACGCACCGAACGACTGGACCTACGGTGCGAACAAGTACTGGCCCGCGCCGGGGGGCCAGGGGTCGAAGGGAACGCAGGGAATCGCGCAGGCGGTGAAGTCGACCCGGGGCGCGATCGGGTACGTGGAACTGTCGTTCGCGACGCAGAACCAGATCCCCGTGGCGAAGATCGGCAACGCCAGCGGCAACTTCGTGGAGCTCAAGCAGGACAACGTCGTCGCGTTCCTGGGCAAGGCGAAGGTCGTGGGCACCGGCAACGACCTCCAACTCCAGTTCGACTACGCGAACAACGACCCCAACGCCTACCCCAACGTTCTGGTCACCTACGAGATCCTGTGCCAGGCGGGCAATCCGCAGGACAGGCTTCCGCTGCTCAAGAACTTCCTGGGATATACGGCGAGTGCCACGGGCCAGCAACAGCTCGCACCGTTGGGATACGTGCCTCTGCCGCCGGAACTGCAGCAGAGGGTTCAGCAAGCGGTCGGTTCGCTGAGCTGACGATGATCACCACAGGGCGTGACAGTCGAGAGGTCGTGCTGTGGAGGAACCGCGCAGGAACATCCGACGGCCTCCGAAAGGGTTCCCGCGGAACCGGGGGCCGTCCACCGCGGACACGACGCCAGGACCCGGAGCCGGTCCTGGGAGCCAGTTCCGGCGGGCGTCCAGACGGGGGTGACGCGATCTTCCGGTGGACGGCCCTCGCCAGCGGCGCGGCGCTGCTGTCCATCATGGCCGCGATCGCGGTGGATCCTCGCCCTGCACCAGAGCTTCCCGGGGTTCGCAGGCTCCCTCGCGCTGACGATCCTCATGATCCCGACCGTGGTCAGAACCACGGAGGAGATGCTGAAGACCGTGCCCGACAGCCTGCGCGAGGGCAGCTGCGCACTCGGCGTGCACAAGTGGGTGACGGTGGTGCGCATCGTGTTGCCAACGGATCATGCTCGCGATCGCCCGCGTCACGGGAGAGACCGCTCCCCTGCTGGTGACCGTGTTCGGCAACACCGCCATCAACGCCAACCCGTTCTCCGGACCTCAGGCGGCGTTGCCGCTCTTCATCTTCTCCGAGGCGGGTCTGCCGAACGACACCGCCATCGCCCGCGCGTGGGCGGCGGCACTCGTGCTCATCCTCATCATCCTGCTGCTGAACATCAGCGCGCGGATCATCGCGCGCTACGCCGGTGTCCGCCGCTGACCACTTGAACCACTCATGGCCAAACAAGTTCACATGAAGGACGTGGACATCCACCACGGCGGCTTCCACGCCGTGGAGGGCGTCGGCCTGTCCATCCCGCCTCGCGCCGTGACGGCCTTCATCGGCCCTTCGGGCTGCGGCAAGTCCACGGTGCTGCGCACCATCAACCGCATGCACGAGGTCGTCCCCGGCGCGTGACCCCCGAACCGTCGAGCAGCAGTTCGAGACCATCGCTCCCAGCGCTTCGCCGCCGGCCGGTGCGCTCGTACAGCACGATCGCGGACTGCCCGCCATCGGTGACTTCCAGGGCGAAGCGGGGCTACACCGGGACCACCAGCTCGAGGCTGCGCAACCCCTGCATGTCCAGCCACACGCGGCCGGGACCGTGGACGAGGCGGAGGAGCACCTGCCCGCAACTGCGGCAGCGCGCCACCAGTCCGGGTGCACGGGTGTAGACGTCCACCTCGGCGAGCGGCGCCTGGCGGCCGCAGCCGCAGCACGTGCCCGTTGCGGTCGTGACGTCGAAGGAGAACACGTCGCGGAGCGCTCCCGCGAGTTGGTTGCCGTCAACGCGGATCTCGGTCATCGGTCTCGCCTCCGGTCGGTCCGAAGCGTTCGGTGCGGACGTTCGCGGGCCGGTGGCCCTGTTCCACGAGCAGTGTCGACACGGCTTCGACGAAACCCGTGGGTCCGCAGACGTAGACGGCGGGCTCGAACTCGGGTGGCAGGCCGAGCGCCGCGAGGGTCTCGCCGTCGAGACGGCCGGGCGGACGGGTCGCCCCCGGGGGAACCCGGCGCGTGTAGACGTAGCCGATGTCGACACCGCGATCGTCGCGGGCCCGCCGCACCAGCTCCTCGCGGTAGATCACCTGGTCCGGATCGCGCACCGAGTACAGGAGCCGGAACGGGACAGCGCTGTGCGCCGCCGCTCTGGCCCGCAGCATCGCCATCAGCGGCACGATCCCCGAGCCTCCGGCGATCAGCAGCACCGGGGCGGGAGTGGTCGGCTGCCAGGTGAAATAGCCACCGACCGGTCCGCGCACCTCCATAGCGTCTCCCGGTTCGGCGATGTCGACCAGGTAGGGCGAGACCTCCCCGTTGCGGACCCGCTCGACGGTGATCTGCACTCGCGCCCCCTCCACCGCGGAGGCGATCGAGTAGCTGCGCCGCACCGAGTAGCCGTCCTCGGCGGTGAGGCGCACGTCGAGGTGCTGACCTGCGACATGGCCCGGCCAGCCGGGGACCTCCAGGGTCAGCGTGCGCGCCACCGAGGTCTCCGCCATCACCTCGCTCACGACCACGGGACGCCAGGTCAGTCGCCCCAGTACCGCTGCTCGCGCCACGGGTCACCGTATTCGTGATAGCCCAGGCTCTCCCAGAACCCCGGCTGGTTCTCGTCGCGGAGGTGGATTCCGCGCACCCACTTCGCGCTCTTCCACAGGTACAGGTGCGGCACGAGCAACCGCGCCGGACCGCCGTGCACGGGTTCGAGGTCCTCACCGTCGTAGCCGAACGCGATCCAGGCCTGTCCGTCGAGCAGATCAGCCAGTGGGAGGTTCGTGGTGTAGCCGCCGTAGGAGCTCGCCAGTGCGTACTCCGCTTCGGTCGCCACATCGGCGAGCAAGGTGTCGACACTGACACCGGCCCACGTCGTGTGCAGCTTCGACCACCCGGTCACGCAGTGCAGGTCCACCTCGACGGTCTCGGTGGGCAGCGCGCGGAACTGCTCCCACGTCCAGCTGCGCCGATCGCCGGTCTCCGCTTCGATCGTGAACTCCCAGTCGCCCGGGTCCACCTGTGGGGTCGGACCGGCCGAGAGGACCGGGAAGTCCTCGACGAGGAACTGGCCCGGCGGCAGGTCGGCCGTCTCTCGGCGCGGGTGACCCACGAATCCTCTGGTGACCACGGCACTTCCCTCCTCACGTCTGCGGATTGCCTCAGTCGACGTGCACGCCATTCGCCGCGTGCTCGGCGTGCCCGTGTTGCTCTGCGATCCGGCGTTCGGCGTCGCCGATCGTCCACGCGGCGTTGACCAGGCCGACGTGGCTCAGCGCCTGCGGGAAGTTCCCGAGCATCTCGCCCGTGCGCGGGTCGACGTCCCCGGCGAGCAGGCCGACGTCGTTGGCACGACCGACGGCGCGTTCGAACACCGCCCGTGCACGGTCTACGCGTCCGGCGAGGGCCAGAGCTCTCGCGAGCGTGAAGGTCCACAGCAGGACCGCGCCGTCACGGCCGGCCCCACCGTCGACGGCCTCCTCGGTGCGGTAGCGGTGGACCAACCCGTGTTCGTCGGTCAGTCGCTCCTCGACGGCGTCGATGGTGGCGAGCACGTGCGGGTCGTCCGGAGGCAGGAAACCGACGATCGGGATCACCAGACCGGATGCGTCGAGGGCGTCCGAACCGAAGGACTGCGTGAAGGTGTGCTGTGCCTCGTTCCAGCCGTGGCGCATGACGGTCGCGAAGATCTCGTCCTGCGCTCGCTTCCACTGCGCCGCACGGTTTTCGGCGTCCAGCACGGGAGCGAGTGCGACGGCGCGGTCGAGGGCGACCCAGTACATGACCTTCGAGTGGACGAAGTGCCGTGGGACGCCGCCCGCGTGCCAGATACCCCGATCGGTCTCGCGCCACCGGATCGCCGCCTCATCGGCGATCGACACCAGGAACGCCTTGGTGTCGTCGTCGACGCCGTGGATGTGGTCGGCGAGCCGATGCGCGGCACTGAGCAACTCCCCGTGGACGCCCGGCTCGTGCTGCGACACGTCGACGCCCACCCGGACCGGCCTGCTGCCGCGCCAGCCGGACAGGCGCGGCAGCACGCGCTGCGACAGGTCGTGCTCCCCGCCGACGCCGAACACCGTCTGCAGCGCGTGGTCGGGGGCCGCGGAAGTGGCGGAGGCGGTCGTCGTGAACGAGACGAAGTCGGCCGCCTCGTCGGGGCAGGCAGCCACCCACAGCGCTTCGGTCGTGATGCCTGCTCCGCGCAGCCACGAGTACCGGTGGTCGCGGTTCGGTTCCGCGCCGACGCCTTCCGGCAGCGACGTGGTCGCAGCCGCAACGATCGCGCCGCTGGGCTGAAAGCTCAACGCCTGCAGCACCCGGCCGCTGTGGTGCACCACGTCGGCCCACGGTCCCCGATAGCGCTGGTGCAGATCCGACCACGAG
>DASYMV010000340.1:0-7491 GCA_036008865.1 Pseudonocardiaceae bacterium
AGTCCGGCTCCGGGTCCGTCGCGAGCCGGGACCACAGCAGGAGGTCGTGCCGTTCACCGTCGATGAGCTCCGCATCGCGCAGCGTGCCTTCTCGCGTGAACCCGCACTTCTCCGCGATCCGCTGCGACGCGGTGTTGCGCACCGAGTGCCGGTAGCCCACGCGGTGCAGGCCCACGCCCCCGAAGCCGAACCGGAGTGCGGCACCGAGCGCGAGCGCCGCGATGCCCCGCCCCCGGTGCGCCGGGTGCGTCCAGCACATCGCCTCGGCGCAGCCGTGCACCAGTTCGAGGTCCTTCAACCCGACCTCGCCGACCAGCGTGCCCTCGACGGCATCGCACACCGCCCACGAGCACCGCTGGCCGGACTCCCACTGCTTGGTCCGGAACTTCACGTACCTGCGAGCGGTCTCCAGGTCGTCGATCCGGTACCCGGTCAGCCACCGGCGCGTCTCGGCGTCGGCGAACGCCTCGACCAGTGCCGGGCAGTCGTCGATCCGGTCGTCCGAACGGAGCTGACGCAGGTAGAACTCGCCCGCGTTGATCTCAACGGCCTCCACGAGCGGTCACGTTAGTCGGCGGGTGATCCGCGTCCTCGGTCAGTCGTGGTCGCTGGTGAAGCCGTCGTGGTCCTCGGCGAGCGCGTCGAGCCACTCGCGCCTGGTGTGCGCGGGCCGTCCGTCGGGCGCGGTGACCAACTCCACGAGCCAGTCCGCGTCCTCGGCGTCGTCCTCGCCCGCCAGCAACTCCTCGTGCACCTCGCTCGGCACCCAGCCCGCGATGGCCAGACGCGCGGCGATCCGTTCCGCGTCCTCGCGGTCCGGCAGCACCAGCAGCACGGTGGCGCCCCGGATCCCGTCGTGCCCGATCTCGTCCAGGGCACCGTGCTCGCCCTGGAGCAGGCCTCGATCGGTCACCGGGTCAGCGCCGGCCCCTGCGGCGGCGGCGCGGGTCCTCGCCGAGCATCCCACCGGCCACGATCACCGTCGCCGGGATCAGCAGGAACACCACCCACGTCTTGGTGGCCAGGAACAGCAGCACCGCGAGGATGGAGACGACGGGGATCACCGCGCCCGCGAGCCTGCGCGCCAACGGCACCGCCTGCTGGGACTGCTGCTCGACCTCGCTGAAGATCGGCTGAACCACGGGCCGCGAAGGCCCGAAAGTCGGGCGCGGCTCCGGCAGATCGGTGAACAAGCCGGTCAGGTCGCCGCGGGTCTTCGCTGAAGGGATCTTGGCGGACCGGTCGCCGTACTCCTCGAGGTCGAGGCGTCCGGCGCTCATGTGCTCACCGAGCGCCTTGAGGGCCTGCTCGCGCTCGGTGTCACCGATCCGGATGTCCGATGGCGGGATCTCGCTCACACGACGATCCTACGGCGCAGAGCTCCCGGCGGACCCTTCGCGCCGCACCGCCATCACGTCGTCGAGCCGCCGAGGTGGGCGGACAGCGCGGCGATCGCGCCACGCCGTTCCGCGTCCTCTCTCGAAATCGGCTGAACTCGCCCAGATCAGTCCTTGATCTCGCAGAGCACGGTGCCCTGGCTGACCGTGCTGCCGGACGCCGCGTTGAGGCCGGTCACGGTGCCGGCCTTGTGCGCCGTCACCGGGTTCTCCATCTTCATGGCCTCCAGCACGACGACCAGGTCACCGGCCTCGACCTGCTGACCGTCCTCGACGGCGACCTTCACGATCGTGCCCTGCATGGGAGCGGTCACCGCGTCGCCGGAAGCGGCCGCACCACCCTTGCCACCAACGCGCGTGCGGGGCTTCGCCTTGGCCGCCGCGGCCTTTCCGCCGCCACCACCGATGGCGAGGTCACCGGGGAGCGAGACCTCCAGGCGACGTCCGCCGACCTCGACCACGACGGTCTGACGGGGCTCGTCGTCCTCGGCGGGAGCGCCCCCACCGGAGAACGGCTGGACGGTGTTGTCCCACTCGGTCTCGATCCACCGGGTGTGCACCGTGAAGTCTCCGGGCTTCTCCGCCGCGAAAGCAGCGTCACGCACGATGGCGCGGTGGAAGGGCAGCACCGTGGCCATGCCCTCGACGACCATCTCGTCGAGCGCGCGACGGGCGCGCTGGAGGGCCTGCGTGCGGTCCTCCCCGGTCACGATCAGCTTGGCCAGCAGCGAGTCGAACTGCCCGCCGATGACGCTGCCGCTCTCCACACCCGCGTCGACGCGCACGCCGGGGCCGGCCGGAGCGCCGAACGTCGTCACCGTGCCAGGTGCGGGCAGGAAGTTGCGGCCCGCGTCCTCGCCGTTGATGCGGAACTCGATGGAGTGCGCGCGAGGTGCGGGGTCCTCGGTGAACCGCAGCTTCTCGCCCGCGGCGATGCGGAACTGCTCGCGGACGAGGTCGAGGCCGGTGGTCTCCTCGCTGACCGGGTGCTCGACCTGCAGACGGGTGTTGACCTCGAGGAAGGAGATCGTGCCGTCCAGGGCGACGAGGTACTCCACGGTGCCTGCACCGTGGTAGCCCGCCTCCTTGCAGATCGCGCGAGCGGAGGTGTGGATCGTCGCGCGCTGCTCGTCGGACAGGAACGGCGCGGGCGCCTCCTCGACGAGCTTCTGGTGCCGCCGCTGCAGCGAGCAGTCGCGGGTGCCCACCACGATGACGTTGCCGTGCTGGTCTGCCAGCACCTGCGCCTCGACGTGGCGGGGCTTGTCCAGGTAGCGCTCCACGAAGCACTCGCCGCGACCGAAGGCGGTGACCGCCTCGCGCACGGCGCTGTCGAACAGCTCAGGGATCTCCTCGAGCGTGCGGGCGACCTTGAGGCCGCGGCCACCGCCGCCGAACGCGGCCTTGATGGCCACGGGCAGGCCGTTCTCCTCGGCGAACGCGACGATCTCGTCGGGGTCGGAGACGGGGTCCTTGGTGCCGGGCACCAGCGGTGCGCCCGCACGCATCGCGATGTGCCGCGCGGTCACCTTGTCACCGAGGTCGCGGATGGCCTGCGGGGTCGGGCCGATCCAGGTGAGTCCGGCATCGATCACGGCCTGCGCGAAGTCCGCGTTCTCGGAGAGGAATCCGTATCCGGGGTGCACGGCGTCCGCGCCGGAGCGTGCGGCGGCGTCGAGGATCTTCTCGACCGAGAGGTAGCTCTCGCCGGGGGTGGAGCCGCCGAGGGCGAACGCCTCGTCGGCCATCCTCACGAACGGTGCGTCGCGATCCGGGTCCGCGTAGACCGCGACGCTGGCCAGTCCGGCGTCCTTGGCGGCCCGGATGACCCGGACGGCGATCTCACCGCGGTTGGCGACGAGGACCTTGCGCAGTGACACGACGTCCTACCTCCCTGACGAGCACTTCAAGAGCGGGGTTGCTGCGGCAGTTTAGTGACAGTGGACATCCAGAGGACCGAGACCAAGCTCACGCCTGTTCCCCGAACGGTGCGCGGGTGGACGCCGTCGGACGGCAGCACCCGCGATAACCGCTCATCAGCGAGGAGGAACAGCCGTCGTCCCACCTCGGTGCCGGTGCCGGCGGGCACGGTCGCCGTGGTCACCGTCACCGGCGGATGGCCGTGCCGAGACGGCGAACGGTCAGGCCGAGGTGGTGGCGAGCTCGTGCTGAGGCTCCGGCTCACCGGTCACCAGCGGCGGGGTGCTCGGCGCGTTCAGCACCTCGTCGTCGAGCAGGCCCTCGCTGCGCGAGACGAGCACCGGGACGGTGATCTGGCCCGCCACGTTGGTGGCGGTGCGGATCATGTCGAGGATCGGGTCGATCGCGTAGACCACGGCCACGCCGGTCGCCACGACCTGCGGCGGCAGGCCGACCACGCTGAGCGTCAGCGTCAGCATCGTGAACCAGCCGGTCGTGCCGGCCGTCATCAGCGCGCCGAACACCGCCACGGCGACGATCAGCACGTATTGCACGAAGCTCAACTGGATGCCGAACAGGTTCGCGATGAAGATCGTCGCAACCGCCGGGTACACCGCGGCGCAGCCGTCCATCTTCGTCGTGCTGCCCAAGGGGACGGCGAAGCCCGCGTAACCGGGTTCGACGCCGAGGTTCACCGCGGTCTGCCTGCTCAGCGGCAAGGTGGCACCCGACGAGCGCGAGACGAACGCGAACTCGATCGCGGTCCAGGCCTTGCGGAAGAACGTGACCGGGCTGATCTTGCCGACGAACTTCAGCAGCACCGGGTAGACGACGAACAGAACCAGCAGCGTGCCCGCGTAGACCGCGACGATCAGCGAGAGCAGCGGCTTGACGAAGCTGTTGCCGTAGGTGGCGAAGGCGTTGCCGATCAGGCCGAACACGCCGATCGGGGCGAGCAGGATGATCCAGCCCAGCACCTTCTGGACGAGGTCGAAGACCGACTTGGTCAGGTTGACGAACGGCGCAGCCTTCTCACCGAGGCTGTAGGCCGCGAGGCCGGCCACGATGGCGATCAGCACGACCTGCACCAGGTTGCCCTGGGAGAAAGGGCTGAAGATGCTCTTCGGCACGAGGTTGTCGAGCAGCGTGCTCCAGGAGCCCGGCGCGCGGGTCGCGAGTTTCTGCAGGGCGGTTTGCGACGGCGAGACCTGCACGCCGGTGCCAGGGCGCAGCACGACCGCGACCGCGATGCCGATGAGCACGGCGATGAACGAGGTGGTGGCGAACCACAGGACGGTCTTGCCGCCCAGGCGCGCTGCGGTGCGGGACCCGCCCAGCTTCCGCAGGCTCGTGATGCCGACGACGACGGAGGTGAACACCAGCGGGACGACGGTCAGCTGCAGCAGGCCGGTGAACTTGTCACCGATCACGCCGAGCGCGGTGACCGCCCACGTCGTCCCGGACTGCTTGGCGAGGAACCCGGCGAGCGCGCCCAGTACGAGGGCCGCCAGCACGGTGACGCCGAAGACCTTCGGCTTGGTGTAGGCACGGACGAACGACACAGTTTCTCCTGTGTGAAGAGTTGCGGAACGGGGCTGAGGTGCTGCTCTCAGCCGCTACAGCCGGCGCTCGTCCTGCGCCCGAAATCGATGTGGAGACGACGCGTCAGCGGCATCGAGTCCCCCGTGATCGTGTTCATCGTGCACCACAACAACGCGCACCACGTGAAACTTCCCCGAACCGGTGGAATGTGATGACCACTACCAGAGATCGACAACGCTGACGCCGACCTCGTTCAGAAGCCGCCGGGTCAGCGGCAGGCTGATCCCGATGACGCTCGACGGATCACCGTCGACGCCCTCCACGAACCAGCCGCCGAGCCCGTCGATGGTGAAGCCGCCTGCCACGGCGAGAGGTTCGCCGGTTTCCAGGTAGGCGTCCAGCTCCCGCTCGGTGGGTCGTCCGAATCGGACCGTCGTCGGCTCATTGGCGCGCGATCGCCCGGTCACCTTCCCGTCCTCCAGGCGCAACACCGCGTGGCCGGTGACGAGCGTGCCGGTCCGGCCCGCCATCCGGTGCCACCGTTCCCGTGCGACCTCCGGGGTGTGCGGCTTGCCCGTCACCTCGCCGTCGAAGACCAGCATCGAGTCGCAACCGACCACCACGGCATCGGGGTGCTCCGCCGCGACGGCGTCCAGCACCGCCTCGGCCTTGGCCTCGGCCAGCGCGGTGACGAGCTCGGTGGGACGGGGATCTTCGAGCGACGCCGCCACCGCGTCCTCGTCCACGCCCGAGACGCGGACGACGGGTTCGACGCCGGCGGAACGGAGCACGGAGAGCCGGGCGGGGGAGGCGGAAGCCAGTACGAGGCGCACGTGATCAGCCTAGGCTCACGCCCCGGTCGTACTCGTCCGCGTAGAACTACCGATGCGCATCCGGCGCCCTGCTCGGCAGGCTCGTGCTGTGAAGCGCTCGGCACTGGTCGTCGCCGGCCACCGGGCGAGGACGCACCGGTGGCTGCCGGGCGTGCTCCTCGTGCTCGGGCTGGTGGCGGGGACTGCGGCGACCGGCTGGGTGCTCGGGTCGGACCCCGTCGGCTACGGCGTCGCGTTCTGGCCGTTCGCCGACAGCGCGGACCAGGCGGAGAAGCAGTTGATGGCCCTCGTCTCGGCTTCGGCACGGTCTTCATGCGCCTCCGACTGCACCTCCCCGCGAGCACGGCGAACGCGTTCGGCGTCGAGACCGTCCGGTGCCGCGAGGTGATCGTGCGCGGCCGCTCGGGCCTCGACGTGAGCAGTCGCCGCGTCGACTGTCAGGAGCGAAAGGCACGTAGGTGCCTTTCGCTCCTCATGTCAGCGGGGGAGAGCCGAGGCGCGCCACGCGCCGGGGGCAGGCCGCAGCGGGCTGCGGACGAGGCGCGCACGGTCCGCCCAGGCGGAACGGGGCTTCGGCGGCTCGGCGGACGGAACGGCCGACACGGCGGCGGCCACCACGGCCGTCAGCGCGGCCAGCTCGATCTCGTCCGGCGTGCCCCGAACGATGCGCAGCAGCGGGCGCTGAGCATCCTGGTCGGCGTTCATCTCGTCCGGGCTCACAGCGGGATGTTCCCGTGCTTCTTGGGCGGGAGCACCTCGCGCTTGTCGCGCAGCATGGCCAGCGCGCGGGCCACGTAGCCGCGGGTGTACGAGGGCGGGATCACCGAGTCGACGTACCCGCGCTCGGCGGCCACGTACGGATTGCACAGCGTGTCCTCGTACTCCTGCTGCAGCTTGGCGCGCAGGGCGTCGACGTCCTGGCCGTTCTCGGCGGCGGCGGCGAGCGTCTTGCGGTGCACGATGTTCGCCGCACCCTGGGCGCCCATGACAGCGATCTGCGCCGTCGGCCACGCCAGGTTGACGTCCGCTCCGAGGTGCTTGGAGCCCATGACGTCGTACGCGCCGCCGTAGGCCTTGCGGGTGATCACGGTGACCAGGGGGACGGTCGCCTCGGCGTAGGCGTAGATCAGCTTCGCACCGCGGCGGATGATGCCGTTCCACTCCTGGTCGGTGCCGGGCAGGAAGCCCGGCACGTCGACGAAGGTCAGCACCGGCACGTTGAACGCGTCGCAGGTCCGCACGAAACGCGCGGCCTTCTCGCTCGCGTCGATGTCGAGGCAGCCCGCGAACTGGGTCGGCTGGTTCGCGACGACGCCCACGGAGTGCCCGTCGACCCGGCCGAAGCCGACGATGATGTTCGGGGCGAACAGCGGGTGGACCTCGAGGAACTCGCCCTCGTCCAGCACGCGCGAGATCACTTCGTGCATGTCGTAGGGCTGGTTCGCCGAGTCCGGGACCAGCGTGTCGAGCTCGCGGTCGGTCTCGGTGATCGACTCCTCGATCGAGGCCGACGCGACGTCGTCCGGTGCGGCGAACACCGGCGGCTCCGACAGGTTGTTCGCCGGCAGGAAGGACAGCAGCTCCTTCACGTAGGAGATCGCGTCCTCCTCGTCGGTTCCGAGGTAGTGCGCGTTGCCGGACTTGGTGTTGTGCGCGCGACCGCCGCCGAGCTCCTCGAAGCCGACGTCCTCGCCGGTCACCGCGCGGATGACGTCCGGGCCGGTGATGAACATGTTGGACGTGCGGTCCGCCATGACGATGAAGTCGGTCAGCGCGGGCGAGTACACCGCGCCGCCTGC
>DASYMV010000341.1:0-7454 GCA_036008865.1 Pseudonocardiaceae bacterium
AACGCCGGATAACCTCGGGCGCCGGGATGCGGCTCGTGGGCCAGCAGGTCGTCGCCGGTCAGACCGAGCCAGTCGGTCAGCCCGCGGAGCTTGTCCAGCGCGACGCCTTCGCCGTAGGCCATGCCGAGGAAGAACTCACCGGCGAGCCCTGACGGAAAGCGTGCCGCCAGCTGAGCGAAGCTCCTGCGATCGCTGGACACGATCGCGTGCTGCTCCCCCGCAAGGGCACGGAGCCGCTCGGCGGGGACGTCTCGTGCACGGAGACGCTCGAGGAAACGATGAGAGCGGATCGCCTCCGATGTCTGCAGCAGCTCGCGTTGCGTCTCCGCGACCAACTCGCCGGCGGTCCCCGTGTGGTCCGTCATCGGCACTCCCTTCCGCGCTCAGTCTGGTCCAGTTGTATGACGACCGGGAGGCGGTGGGCGTCGCGGCCAAAGCAGCTTCTCGCCGATCACACGTACCGACCGCCCGCAGCACCGGCGTGCAGGGGTCCCGCGCGTCCAGCATGCTGAACGAGGTTGCGTTGCGCGGCCTCGTCGTCGGTCCGGCGGGGTCGTTGCACCCCGTCGGCTCGAGCGCGGGGCGATGCGACACCGACATGGTGGGGTGATGCTGACGATGACCTCGTTCGATCTGACCGCGGTGCGGCAGCGCTTCGGCGCGAGCTTGTTCGAACGGGTAGCGGGCCCTGAGGGCTCGGTCAATCAGGCTCGGATTCACGACACGCCGGGACCTCGTTGGTTCGGCCCGGATCGACCCATTCGCCGCGTGCACGCCGACGCGGCGATGTTCGTCGGCGGGCTGCGGGCACTGCTGCTGCAGTCGCTGCATCCGTTGACGATGGCCGGGGTGGCCGAGCATTCCGGTTACCGCGCCGACCCGTGGGGCCGGTTGCAACGCACCAGCACCTTTCTCGCGGTGACGACGTTCGGCACGGCCACCGACGCGCAACAGGCGGTCGAACACGTCCGCGCCGTGCACCGGCAGGTGCGTGGCACCGCCCCGGACGGCCGGAAGTACCGGGCGAGCGACCCGCATCTGCTCGGCTGGGTGCACGCCGCCGGGGTGGACAGTTTCCTGCGTTGTCACCAGCGCTACGGCACGGCACCGCTCACCAGCACCGAATGCGACGAATACGTCGCCGACACCGCCTTGGTCGCCACCGCACTCGGGGTGCGCAATCCACCACGGACCCTGGCAGAGTTGGCCGCACAGCTGACCGCGTACCGGCCTGAGCTTCGGGGCACACCGCAGGCGCGCGACGCGGCCCGGTTCCTGCTGTTGCGGCCGCCGCTGCCACTGCTCGCCCGCGCACCGTACGCGGCATTGGCGTCCGCAGCCGTCGCCACGCTCCCCGCGTGGACGCGATGGCCACTGCGACTGCCCTACCTGCCCATCACCGAAGCCACTGCGGTCCGGCTCGCCGGGCACGGCATCGTCAACGCCATCCGCTGGGTGATGACGCCTCCGGGCACACACGAACCGAAAGCCGAAGAGCTACGGGCAGCGTGTTCTAGAAAACCGCTGCTGCGGTCTTGACGATGTGCTCGTGGGCCGCCTCAGCCGCGGCGTCGGAATCATGCGCCGCGATCGCGGCGACGATGGCGCGGTGTTCGGAGATGACGGCGGAGTGGCGCCGGGGCAGGGCGAGCGCTTCGAAACCCATGAGCCACATCGCGCCGCGCAGACTCACCATGATGTCGTGGGAGCGCTCCAGCCCCACCAGCTTGGGCATGAGCAGGTGAAACTCCTCGTCCAGCGCGAGGAAAGCGGACTCCTGCCCTTCGGCGGAGAGCGCTTCCTGCCCGTCGATCAGGTCGCTGAGTCGCCGCACGTCCTCGTCCGTGGCGATCTCGGCGAGCCTCCGCGCGGCATAGGGCTCCAGTAGCAGGCGCAGGTCGAAGATCTCCTGACGCTGCTCGGACGAGAGCTGGCGGAGTCGGAAGCCCCGCAGCGACGCGACCTCCACGATTCCCTCGCGCGCGAGGGCGATCAGCGCCTCCCGCACCGGAGTGCGCGACATGCCCAGCGTCTCAGCGAGCTCGTTCTCCGAGTACAGGGTGCCCTGACTGATCGCCCCGTCCCGGATCGCTTGCTGAATGCGGAGGTATGCGCCCCTGGCCAGCGTCCGGGGGCGCTCGACGGCGGGGACTCCGCTCAATCTGGGCATCGTGCCATCTTACACACCAGTGATCTTCAGGGCTTGTATACCACATACTAGTGCACTAGCCTCGGCCTTGCCAGGTGATCAACAACCACCGTGAAGGAGTTGTCGATGTCCCTCTCCGCGGACGACAAGATGGCGATCCAGGAACTCTCGAACGTCCACGTCAAGTACCTCGATGCGCACGACGTGGACGCGTGGGCCAACTGCTGGCTGCCCGACGGCAAGTTCATCGCCACCTACGGCACCTTCGAAGGTCACGAGGCCATCAAGGAATTCATTCGCGGGCACATCAAGGCGGGTAAGGAAGACGGCGCCCGCCACGTCCTCACGAACTACGTCATCGACGCCGACGGCGATGACCGCGCCACCGTCTACAGCCTCGTCGTCAAGATCCAGGTCGAGAAGCCGCCGTTCATCATCGCGTCGGGTGTCTACAACGACGTCGTGGTGCGCACCGCCGAGGGCTGGAAGTTCGAGTCCCGCCAGCTCGACGTCGACCCCGGCGTCTTCGCCGCGGCGGAACAGAACTGAGGAGCACGGGTTGAGCACTCTCGAAGCGGAACGCTGGGGTGAGTCCGGTCCCCGGATCGTTCTCGTCCACGGCAGCCTGAGCTCAGCCGCCGCTGCCTTCAGTGAGCAGAAGGTGCTCGCAGATCGCTACCGGCTGATCGCGCCCTACCGGCGCGGTTACAGCCCGAGCCCTGCGACCGACAAGATCGACCCGGACCGCGACGCCGAGGAGATCGTCGAGCTGCTCGGCGACGGCGCGCATCTCGTCGGTA
The DNA here is from genome assembly GCA_036008865.1 of Pseudonocardiaceae bacterium. GTDB lineage: Bacteria > Actinomycetota > Actinomycetes > Mycobacteriales > Pseudonocardiaceae > DASYMV01. The sequence goes on from DASYMV010000341.1 coordinate 2,950, forward strand.
CGTCGATGGGCGGTGTCGTCGCGATGCGCGCGGCGGCGCTCGTTCCGGAGAAGGTGTGGTCGCTGACGGTCATCGAGCCTCCTGCCATGCCGAACGCAGCCGGCAGGCTCGAAGCCGACAAGCTGATCGAGGGGATGCGCCAGCACTGGCAGCAGAACGCCGACTCCGACCTCGAGACGTTCGTCGCCGGGTTCCTGAAGACGCTGAACGTGTCGATGGAACTGCCCTCGCCGTTGCCGAGTCCGTTCGCGGAAGCGGTGGCGAACCTCAAAACCGAGCGCCCGTGGGAAACCGGTGTACCGCTGGAGAAGCTGGCCGCCGCGAACTTCCCCAAGCTCGTGGTCACCGGTGGCGGTACGCCGGGGTTCGAGGACGTCGGCGACGTGCTCGCGGAGAGGCTGCCCGCCAAGCGGGTGCTCTTCGACGGAAGCCCGCACGCCGTGCAGAAGATCGGCGAGAGGTTCAACAACGAGCTGCTGAACTTCCTGTACTCGGCCGGTGATCACACGAAGTGAGAACAGCACTCGTGCAGGTGGCGAGTCCGGCCGGTGAGCCGGTAGCCGACCGCAGGGACCGCGTCGCGAGCATGGTCTCCGAGGCTGCAGGCGCCGACATCATCGTGCTGCCTGAGCTGTGGCTGCCGGGATACTTCGCGTTCGGGACCTACCCCGACCTCGCGGAGCCCCTCGATGGCGACACCGTGACGGCGGCGCGGGAATGGGCCCGCGGGCTGGGCTGCCACCTGCACATGGGCAGCGTCCTCGAACGCGCGGCCGACGGGCGGCTGTACAACACCGCCGTCCTCATCGGACCGACCGGTGAGATCGTCCACGCGTACCGGAAGATCCACGTTTTCGGTTACCAGTCACGGGAAGCCGAACTGCTCAGTCCGGGCGAGGATGCCACCACCGTCCACACGGCACTCGGCACGATCGGTACGACGACGTGCTACGACCTGCGCGTCCCCGAGCTGTACCGCGCGCTGGTCGACGAAGGCGCGGAGACGATCGTGGTGTGCTCGGCGTGGCCCAAGGCACGGCTGCATCACTGGCGGCTGTTCACGTCGTGCCGCGCGGTCGAGGAGCAAGTCGTGCTCATCGCGTGCAACGCCGTCGGCGAGCAGGCGGACGGCGTCGAACTGGGCGGGCACAGCAGGATCGTCGATCCCCTGGGCCAGGTACTGGTCGAGGCGGGCGAGAGCGAGGGCGTGACGTTCTGCGACGTCGACACCGGAGTGATCGCCTCGGCGCGGACCGAGTTCCCCGTGCTGGCCGACCGCCGTCTTCCCTTCCCCACCTCCACCAGGAATGAGGTCTGATCGATGCCCCCGGCAAAGGCGCCACTGCGGCTGCAAGTGAGCGGAAGCGCGGAGACGCTCGACATCACCCCGGCACGACTCATCGTCGCCGGCTACACCGGCCGTGACGCCGACGCGGTTGCCGCACACATCGCCGAGCTCGCCGAGATCGGCGTGCCGGAGCCACCGACCGTCCCCGCCTTCTACGACCTCGACCCGGCGCTGCTCACCACCGACGCCGTGGTCAGCGTCGCCGGCCCGGACTCCTCGGGTGAGGTCGAACCGGTCATCATCCGCCACGGTGGCCACCATTACCTGGCCGTCGGCTCTGACCACACCGACCGTGAGCTGGAGAAGACCGACATCGCGGGCTCCAAGGCGGCCTGTCCCAAACCCATCGGCGAAACCGTGCTGGCACTGCCGGACGACCTCTCCGAGTTCGACTTCGACGCCATCCTCGCCACGAGCGAGGTCGACGGCGAGGCCTACCAACGCGGCGCCCTCGTAGCGCTGCGCACACCTGCCGATCTGCTGGCACGCCTGGCAGCGGCATTGCCGGACACCGACGGCGACGTCGTCGTCTTCGGCGGGACCCTGCCGCTGCTCACGGGCCGGTTCGTCTTCGGGCGGAACTGGAATCTCCGGCTCGAGCTCGGTGACGGCACAGTCCTGGCCCACACCTACGAGACGAAACACAGGAGCGGCTGATGCGCACCGGAGCTGACTACCTCGCCGCGATCAATGACGATCGGGAGATCTACGTCGACGGCGCGCGAGTACGGGATGTGGCCGATCACCCGGCCTTCCGACCCATTGCCACCACGATGTCGGAGCTCTTCGACATCGCCGCGGACCCGGCGCGGAAGATGACCTTCACCGCACCGGAGACCGGCACCGAGGCAAACCGGATCTACGGAATCCCGCGCAGCCGCGAGGACCTCGCCGAATTCCGTCACGCCGCCGAGACCTGGGCGCGGCACACCCACGGCTGGGTCGGACGCAGCCCTGACCACGTCGGCGCGTTCGTCGCCGGTTTCGCCGCGCACCCGGAGGCCTTCTCCGCCGGTGAGCGCGACTTCTCCGCGAACGTGCAGGCCTACCACCAGGAACTGCTCACGCAGAGCAAGTACGTCTCGTACGCGATCATCCCGCCGCAGGTGTCGCGTGCCACGACCGCGCACGCGTGGGACGGCGACTTCGTCCAGGCGGGCGTAGCCGAAGAACGCGCGGACGGCATCGTGGTGCGCGGCGCGCAGATGCTGGCCACCGGCGGTCCGGTCGCCGACGAGATCTTCGTGTCGTGCATCAAGCCGCTCACCGAGGACGACAGGGACTTCGCGCTGGGATTCGTCGTGCCGGTGGCCGCCGAGGGCCTGAAGCTGTACTGCCGCCGCCCGTTCGCCCCTGCGGCGACGAGCGGTTACGACTACCCGCTGAGCACCCGCTATGACGAGATCGACGCCCTGCTCGTGTTCGACGACGTCTTCATCCCGTGGGAAAAGGTGTTCGTCTACCGCGATGTCGCCGGGCTGCGCAGGCAGTTCTTCGACACCGGCGCGCATGTACTCGGCAACTGGCAAGCGCAGATCCGCTTCTCCGTGAAGTTGCAGTTCATCGCCGGGCTCGCACGCAAGGTCGCGGCCACCAACGGCGTGGACAAGTTCCCAGGGGTTGTCGAGAAGCTCGGTGAGCTCGCGAGCCTCGCGTCCCTGGTCGAGTCCGCAGTGCTGGCGGCCGAGTACACCGCGACCCCTGATGACAACGGTCTGTGGCGTCCCGGCAAGCGTGCCGTCTACGGGGCGATGGGTCTGCAGTCCGAGCTGTACCCCAGGGTGCTGGCGATCCTGCGCGACCTGGTCGGCGGCGGCGTGCTGCAGGTGCCCTCGAGCGTCGCGGACATGCGCAACCCGGAGACCCGCGCGGACATCGACCGCTACATCTACTCGCCGAACGCCCCCGCCGAGGAGCGGATCAAGCTGTTCAAGCTGGCGTGGGACGCCACTGGCAGCGAGTTCGGCGGCAGGCACCACCAGTACGAGATGTTCTACGCCGGTGCGCCGTTCGTGGTGAAGGGTTACGCCTTCCGCAACTACGGCTTCGAAGCTCCCCTCGCCGACGTGGACTCGTTCCTCGCGAGCTACGACGTGAACTGACACCCCTGTTTCGTTAGGAGCCCCATGGCAAAGCCCGAATACGAGTTCTTCCCGGTCGACAAGGTCGAGTACACGATCTGCGCCGGTGGGAACCCGAAGATCAAGGAGCGGATCCTCGCCAGTGACCCGGGCACCGGTGTCGCGACGCGCATCCTGCGCTACGAGCCTGGCGCGGACTCCACACCGAACGGCGTGCAGATCCACGATTTCTGGGAGGAGGTCTACATCCTCGAGGGTTCCTTCACGGACTTGGAGCTGAACCAGACCTTCACCGCGGGCCAGTACGCGTGCCGTCCGCCGGGCATGCGCCACGGCCCGTGGCGTTCGGAAGAGGGCGTCACGACGTTCGAGGTTCGCTACCCGGCCTGAAATCCGCCTGATGTCTGAGGAGCCTCCCATGTCTGCACCCATCACCGTTGATCCGTTGACCATGCGGCGCACCATCGGGCGGTTCGCCACCGGCGTTGCCGTGGTGACCACGGTCGACGGTGACGAGCCGCACGGCATGACGGTGAACTCCCTGACGTCGGTCTCGCTGGAGCCGCCCCTGCTGCTCGTGTGCCTCACCACGGGCGCGCGGACGACCGACGCGGTGGTCGGCGCGGGGCGGTTCGCGGTGAACATCCTCGGTGCACGACAGGAGGAGATCGCCATGCGCTTCGCCCGCCGCGGCGAGGACCATTTCGCCGGCCTGCCGCTGACCTACGGCGAGCAAGGCGTGCCGATCGTGCCCGACGCGCTTGCGCACCTCGAATGCACCGTGGAGCGGCACTTCGAGGCCGGTGATCACACCGTGGTGTTCGGCCACGTGCTGCACGTGGCCGACAGGGCAGGCGCGCCGCTGGCGTTCCTCGGTGGCCGCTTCGGCGACCTCACCGACCGCGGCCACGAACCCGTGCACTGGTTCTTCTAGGACCGCGAAACGTCAGAACCCCGTCACATGTCGACATGTGACGGGGTTCTGACGTGCTGTTGGTATCTGGACACTGTTGAGCTTCCGGCGGGACCCGTTACTCGATCGTGAGCAGCCGGGCGGGATTGGCGTGCAGCATCGT
>DASYMV010000342.1:0-2292 GCA_036008865.1 Pseudonocardiaceae bacterium
AGGTTGCGCGGGTCCGTCACGCCGTCGAGCGCGACGAGCAACGGCGGCTCGCCGGTCTCACGCGAGACCTGGAGCAGCTCGTCGGGGTGGCTGTACTCGAACGGAGGCACCTGCAGGCCGAGGCCCTGGTGCATGGCACCGCCGGTGATCCGGTCGAGCTCACTGCGCTGCACCTCGAGGACGGAGATGCCCCGGTCCGCCGCGAGGCGCACGGCCTCGGCGACGCGGTCGTCCGCGTCGATGCCCAGGGCCACGTACAGCGCGGTCGCCGGGATGCCCGCGCGCAGGCACTCCACGACCGGGTTGCGGCCCGCGACCGTCTCCGGTGCGTTCTCGGCGCTCTTGCGCCGCTGCTGCCGCGCCTTGTCCGTCTTGGAGGCTGCGGTGGCCCGGCGGTAGGCGGGGTGGTTGGGCCGTTCCGCCGCCTTCGGCGTCGGTCCCTTGCCCTGCAGGCCCTTGGACTTCTGACCACCGGAGCCGACGACCGCACCCTTCTTCGAGCCGGGGTTGCGCATCGCGCCCTTGCGCTTGGAATTGCCAGCCACGAGTCAGTCTTCCCTCAATGTCCACTGCGAACCGTCAGAGCTGTCCTCGACGGCGATCCCGGCCGCCTTCAGGCGGTCGCGCAACGCGTCCGCCGTGGCGAAGTCCCGGTTCTTGCGCGCCCGCAGGCGCTCTTCGAGCACGTGCTCGACCAGCGCGGCGAGCGCATGGCGGGCGCCCGTGTCCGCGGTGGCCGTGTCGTTCCACCTGTCGGACAACGGATCGAGGCCCAGGAGGTCGGCCATGCCGCGAACGCGACCGGCGGCCGACCGTGCAGCGGCCTCGTCACCCGCGTCGAGCGCGGTGTTGCCCTCGCGCACCGTGTTGTGCAGCACCGCCACAGCGCCCGGCGTGCCGAGGTCGTCGTCCATCGCGGCGACGAACTCGGGGCACAGGTCCTCGTCGCGGTCCACGGCACCGGTGCGCTGCACGACGCGCCGCAGGAACGACTCGATGCGCCGGTACGCCGACACCGCGTCGTCCAACGCCGGCTCGGAGTACTCGATGGTCGACCGGTAGTGCGGGACGACGAGGTAGTACCGCAGCTCCTGCGGGCGTACCCGCTCGAGCATCGCCGGGATCGAGACGACGTTGCCGAGGGACTTCGACATCTTCTCGCCGCTCATCGTGACCCACGCGTTGTGCATCCAGTACCGCGCGAACGGATCGCCCGCCGCGCGCGACTGGGCGAGCTCGTTCTCGTGGTGCGGGAAGATTAGGTCGATGCCGCCGCCGTGGACGTCGAACTCGCCGCCCAGGTAGTAGGTCGCCATCGCCGAGCACTCGAGGTGCCAACCCGGCCTGCCGCGACCCCACGGCGTCGGCCACGAGGGCTCGCCCGGCTTCGCCCGCTTCCACAGCGTGAAGTCGCGCGGGTCGCGCTTGCCCTCGGCTGCCGACTCGCCCTGGTGCACCTCGTCGAGCTTCTGCCCGGACAAGGAGCCGTACTCGGGGAAGGACTTGACCGAGAAGTACACGTCGCCCGCGGCCGCGTAGGCGTGCCCTGCATCGATCAGCCGCTGCATCAACTCGGCCATCTGCGGCACGTGGCCGGTAGCCCGCGGCGCGTTCGACGGCCGCAGGCACCCCAGCACGTCGTAGGCGTCCTCGAAGTCACGCTCGTGGGTGTACGCCCACTCCCACCACGGCCTGCCGTTCTCGGCGGCCTTGGTGAGGATCTTGTCGTCGATGTCGGTGACGTTGCGCACCAGCCGGACGTCGTCGCCGCCCCGCGCCAGCCAGCGACGCAGCACGTCGAAGTTCAGGCCGCTGCGGACGTGCCCGATGTGCGGAACGCCCTGCACGGTGGCCCCGCACACGTAGATCGACGCCGTTCCGTTGCGCAGCGGGTGGAACTCCCGCATGCTCCGGGTCGCGGTGTCATAGAGGTGGAGGCTCACGCCAAGATGGTACGGGCGTGAGCTTGACTCTGTTCAGGCGACCGGCTAAGCGGGCAGTAGATCGTGCTTGCGGAGCACGCGCAGCAGTGCATCCGGCCGGTCCGTGGTCGGCAGCGGATCGACGATCTCGACCGTGCACCCCACCGCCGCGGCACCGCCGTCGGCCTCTTCGCTGTCACCGATCATCAGGGTCTGGGCGGGCTCGACGCCGAGCCGGTCGCAGGCGATCCGGAAGATCTCGGGGTCGGGTTTGATCACACCTTCCTCGAAGGAGAGCACGAACTCGTCGGCGTGGTGGTGCACGTCGTGACGTCGCAGCACGGTCCTGATGTCCCATGCGATGTTGCTG
>DASYMV010000343.1:0-14950 GCA_036008865.1 Pseudonocardiaceae bacterium
CCACTCCGTCTCGGGGAATGCGTCCGCGTCCACGTTACGAGCGCAAGCCTGCGTCGGCTCATCGGCGCAGCTGCGGCCAGGCCTCCAGCGTCCAGCCCATCTCCCAGAAGGAGAGTTCGTACCGGCTGCTGGTGAGGAAGACGTCACGCATCCTGCCCCGTGCCGCACCGGCCAGACCTGTGCCAATCCGGTCGGTCAGCTCACGCAGCCAATCGACCAGCTCGGTGAACTCGTCCGAGGCGTACATCTCGATCCAGCGCGCGTAGCGTTCGTCGTCCGGCGGTCCGTCCGCGGCGAGGCGGAGCCCGATCTCGTTGAACCCCCACATGCAGGGAAGCAGAGCCGCGAGGAGCTCGGCGAAGTCACCGACGGCGGCGGTGCGCAGCATGAAGTCGGTGTAGCCGCGGGTGGTCGGCGTCATCTCCTCCTGCTCGAGGTGCGCCGCGGCGATGCCGAGATCGGCGGAGTAGGAACGGTGCAGATCCATCTCGTCGTGCAGCGTCTCGTGCACGAGATCCGCGAACCGTCCCATCGTGTCCAGGTCAGGGGCGCGAGCGGTCGCCAATGCCAGCAGACGGGAGTACTCGATCAGGAAGAGGTAGTCCTGCCGTATCCAGAACCGGAACTTCTCGAGGTCGAGCGTGCCGTCACCGATTCCCCGCACGAACGGGTGGCGGTGCTGAGCGTCCCAGAACTTCGCCGCCTCGGCGCGCAACTCCGCACTCAGTCCACTCGTCACAGGTCCTCCACGCGTCGCTGATCGCCACGCAAGACTCGCAGCGAAGGTGCGGACTCGCGAGTCATCGCGGTCACGTTCAGCCGGTCGCCGCCGGGGCTCGCGAGAGCCCGGGCGGCGACCGCGGTGTCAGTGAATGCGGGCGATGGGCGTGCCTTGAGTGGTGACGTCGCCTTCCTCGACCAGCAAGCTGATCAACCCGGCGGCGGGGGCGGTGATCTCCACGTCAACCTTGTCGACGGCCACCTCGGCGATGAGGTCACCCTCGGCGACCTCATCGCCATCGGTGACGAACCAGGTGGCCAGGACGCCCTCGGCGTCGGGGTCCTTCACCGACAGGTTCGGGAAGGGGACGTCGGTCACGCGTTGACCACCTTGCGAACCGCCTGCCGGATCCGGTCGCGTGTCGGGAGCACGGCGTACTCGAGAGAGCGGGCGTAGGGAATCGGGACGTCGGGCAGGCAGACACGGCCCGCAGGAGCGCGCAACATGCCGGGGTCGTGTTCGACCACGCGTGCCATGACCTCACCGGACAGGCCGAAGGACTGGTAGTCCTCGTCGACGACGAGCAGTCGGCCCGTGCGACCCACCGACTCCAGGATCGTGTCGGTGTCCAGGGGAACGATGCTGCGCAGATCGATGACCTCGCAATCGATGCCGTCGGCGGACAGCTCGTCCGCGACGTCGAGACTGTGATGCACCGACAGGGAGAGGGTCACGATCGTCACGTCGCTGCCCGGCCGGACCACCTTCGCCTTGCCGATCGGCACCTCGTAGGCGTCCTCGGGAACCGGTTCCACCGAGCGCGGGTTCTTCGCCATCCACGGCAACCCCATGATTCCCTTGTGGAACATGTACACGACCGGGTTGTCGTCGCGGATCGCCGAGATCATCAATCCCTTGGCGTCAGCAGGAGTGCTGGGCACGACGACCTTCATACCCGGCAGGTGCGCGAACGTTCCCCACAAGCACTGCGAGTGCTGGGCACCGTCGGAGTAGCCACCACCGACCGCGGTGGTCAGCACCAGCGGCACCTTGACGTTTCCGCCGGACTCGTAGTGGATCTTGGCCATGTGGTTGTAGATCTGGTCCATGCACACGCCGAAGAAGTCGACGAACATCAACTCGACGATCGGTCGCATCCCCTCCACGGCGGCACCGATCGCCATGCCGATGAACGCGGTTTCCGAGATCGGCGTGTCGAGCACGCGGCGCGGACCGAACTCGTCGAGCAAGCCGGTCGTCGAACTGAAGATTCCGCCGTAGGAACCGACGTCCTCGCCGAGCACGAACACCGACGGGTCACGGCGCATCTCGTGGGCGATCGCCTCGACCATCGCCTTGGAGGTGCTGAGCTTGCGGCGGGTCGCCGCCTGGGAAGGGGTGGTCAGCGTCATTGCGTCTCCCTGCGCGTGTCAGGCGAACACGAAATCAAGAGCGGACTCGGCAGCTGGCTCGGGACTGTTCTTCGCGAACGTGATCGCGTCCTCGACACGACCGGACGCGTCATCGCGGATCGACCGCACCGAAGCGTCGTCGAGGACACCGGCCGCGCGCAGCGTCTGCTCGTAGGTCGGGATCGGGTCGCGTCCCGGAACACCCTCGAGGTCCGCGCGGTAGCCCTGCGCGTCACCCTCGAAGTGCCCCCACAGTCGCAGCGTGTGCACCTCGATCAGGCTGGGACCGTCACCGTTGCGAGCACGCTCGACCGCGCGTTGCGCGGCCTCGAACACCGCCTCGACCGAGTTCTCCTCGACCCGTTCACCGGGCATGTCGTAGCCACCGGCGCGCAGCGCGTTGGAGGTGACGCACGTCGATGCACTGCGCGGCACGGAGATGCCCCAGTCGTTGTCCTCGACGACGAAGACCACCGGCAGCTTCCACAGCGAGGCGAGGTTCAGCGACTCGTGGAAGGCACCTTGGTTGGCCGCACCCTCGCCCGTCACCGCGACCGCGATCCGATCGGTGCCCTTGCGCTGCAGGGCGAAGGCCTGCCCGAGGGCCGGCGGATATCCCTCCGCGATGATGCCCGAACAGGAGAAGTGGGTGTCCGGGTCGAACAGGTGCATGTGGCCGCCCCGCCCCTTGCCCAGACCGTCCACGCGGCCGAAGATCTCCGCCGCCATCTTGCGCAGGTCCACACCGTGCGCGATGGCGAAGTGGTGGGGGCGGTGCGTCGCGGTCACCGCGTCACCGGTGGACAAGTGCGCACACACGCCGGCCGCGGCTGGTTCCTGACCGGCGGCCAGGTGCATCTCACCGGGGATCAGTCCGGCCCCGATGTCGAACACGGGCTTCTTGTCGGCGTGGTACTCGCGGAGGATCGCCTCCTCGAACGTGCGGATCAGCACCATCGTGCGGTACAGGTCCAACCGGGCTTGTTGATCCATCGTCGCCTCCTCGCTCAGGGAGTGACTCTGTACTCGCCCGTGACCGGGGACAACGGCCCGGATTTCAGATGATGATACCGGCCGCTCAGCAGATGCTGGCCAGTGCCCTGGCGACCCGGCCCGCCGCGCGGTGCAGCGGAATCTGCTGGGCCAGGACGGTCGTCAGCCGGCGCGTCGGCACGGACACCGCGACGGCCCCGACCATGCCGGGGGCGCGAACCGGAGCCGCCACACAGGCGGTGCCCAGCGAGTACTCCTCTCGATCAGCGACGATCTCCCCCTCCGTCGGCAGCGACTGCAGCAACAACCGCAGATCGGTGACGGTTCGCGGAGTGAGATCGGCCAGCCGGTGCCGGGCCAGGTAGTCCTTCCGATCCGGCTCGCTCAGGCACGACAGCACGCATTTGCCCAGAGCAGTGGCGTGTCCGGCATCGTTGAACCCCACCCAGAGGTCCACCCGTGGGGTGGCGGGGCCGTCTGCGATGTCGACCAGCACGATCTCGCCGTCCTCGAACAGCGACAGGTAAGCGGCCCCGCGCAGTTCGTCGCGAAGCGACTGCAACACCGGCCGTGCCCGGCTCACCGCCGCGTTGGCCGGGTCGCTCGCACGCAAGGCGTCGATCCGATCACCGAGGATGTAGCCGTCGGGCAACTTGCGCAGGTAGCCCTCGTGCACCAGCGTGCGCAGCAGGTGATACGCCGTGGGCAGAGGCAGGCCCGTGCCACGCGCCAGCATCTTGGCCGAGATGGGGTTGGCGCTGGCGCCGACGGCGTCGAGCAGGTGCAGCGCACGCTGCACCGAAGCGATCAGAGTGGGGCCGACCGGCTCGTCCAACACAGGCACCTCCGACGCGTTGCGACGCTGCAACGCCGATCAAAGTATGACGTCCAGTGTGACGGCCTCAACAAGTCACAACCTCCGGGTGACACCCTCCGAGCGGCAACACGGAGTCGAGCCGTGTGATGGTCAGCTGCGTTTGTCGCGTCGCCGCCCCCTGAGGTGGCGCGTGCGCGCGTCGAGCACCCGCCGTACCGCATGCCGTTGCCGGTCGCGCAACCGCGGCGGCCGCCACGCCGTCTCGGGCCGGCGAGCGGCAGCCTCCACCTCGACCCGCAGCCGGTCCACCGCCGCCAGCAGCGCGCCGTGCTGCTGCCAAGTGGCTTGATCTGCAGCCGCCTCCACGATCAACAACCTGCTCAACCGGTCACGGCGACGTCGCAGTTCGACCAGCTGCCCTTCGAGCCGAACCTGATCTTCCTCTGCGGGTTCGTCGGCCGAGACCACCCGCAGCACCCCGTGGATCGCATCCCCGGCCGCCTCGAGCAGTTCGGCGAGAGCGGTGCGGACGTCGAGGGCGAAGACGGTCGCCTGCTCCTCCAGCGGGACGAAGTAGGTGCGGTCGAGCAGCGCTCGACACAGGTTCCGCAGGGAGACATAACAGTGTTCGAACGCGGTCAGTGCAGTCCGCAGACGCGGCTGGGCCTCGCGGACGACCGCACCGCGCGGGTTGAGCCTGGCACTTTCCTCGGCTCGCGTGAGCATCTCCTCGACGCGGGAGACGTCCGTGGTGAGCGCGCGGGCCTCGTTGAGCCACCGGTCCGCGGCGGCGCGCGACCACCCCGCGAGCAGTTCGCGGGCCATGTCCCGCAGGAAGCGCTCCATGCGGCCGGCAAGCTCTCCAAGCGCCTCCCCGGCCGGCTGCAGATACAGCGGCGGCACGACGACCAGGTTGACCGCGACGCCGATGACCGCCCCGATCACCGTCTCGTACACCCGTCCGGCCGCAGCGTTCTCCGCACCACCGACCGCGAGCACCAGCATGGCGCTGATCGGAACCTCGAGCAGTTGCGGCCCCAGGCGGAGCAGTTGGCCCACGATCAGCGAGAGCGCGACCACCGCTCCGAGGCTCCACCACGACAGGCCGACGATCGCTGCGACGGCAACGGCAACGAGCACTCCGGCCACGACGCTGACCACCCGCTCGAGACCTTGCGCGACTGTTCGGTACGTCGTCAACTGGACCACGAGCAGGGCTGTCAACGGCGCGAGCACCGGTTGTTCGCTCGTGCGAAGCCACTCCGCGACGAGGAACGACAGGACCGCGGCGAGTGTCGTCTTCGCTGTCTGCAGCCCCGGAACCCGGCCACGTCGGGCCAGAAGGGCGGGCAGACGGTGCGTGAGTCGTCGTGGCACCACCTCTGCCCATCCCCTCCTGTTCGACAGGTGAGGCGGCTGCCCCACGTCAACAGCAGAACCAGTGAACACCACAACCACACCGCCGGACAGCCGCGGACGGACGGGAACTCGTCAGACTTCAACCCGCTGCGCGCGAAGTGATCAGGTGTGGGTCGGTGATCCCGCCAGGGCTGGCATAGCGGTCGACGTCGAGGCCGATGCGTCGAGCGCCCGCCTGGTAGGCGGAGTCGTAGAAGTCGAGCACCGCGGCCGTCGGATCCGGTTCGGCACGGGCGTCGTCGTACCGCAGCACCGCCAGATGGCCGCCTGGCCGGTCGATCCAGGCCGCTGTGCCCGGAACCAGGGGCTCGTCGGCCAACTTCGCAGGCTCCGGGGCGGTGTAGGAGTAGAACGCCGGAGCCGGGAAGGTGGCGTCGCCGAACCAGAATCCCGAACTGATGACCTCGCGGGAGTACGCCTCCCTGGTGACGCTGTCCGCCTCGACTGGTTGATCCACCTCCCGATCGGTGAAGCGGGTGGCGGCGATGTCGAAGGTGTGCCAGAAGTGGTGCACGGGACTGATCTTGTGGGAGAAACCCGAGGAGAACTCCTCCAGCACGAGGTTGACCTGGCTGAGCACCTGCCAGTAGCGCATCGCGGCGGCCGCGTCGTAGCCGGCGTGTTCGGTGTCCTCGGAGAACGGGCGTTGTGCGTCGGGCAGGTCGAACGGGTGATCTCTCTCCACCTGCACCCGGATGCCGAGGTGCTCCAGCGCCTCCTGGGTGAGTGCGTGGAACGTCGCGACCGATTGCCCGACGAGCGGGAAGGTGACACCTCGTCCGTCGATCGAGGTCACCGAAAGCTGATGTGCGACGAAGTCGAAGTCGATCGTGAAAACGGGGTTTCCATCGACCTGGCCCATGGGTCTGGTCGTGACACCGCGACCGGTGAGGTGGAACGCCACGTTCCACCAGTGGTTGCGCCGGACGCTGGCCGCGAGCCGGATCTTGCCGACGACCTGCAGGAACCGGTGCAGGGTCTCCTTGGTGTCGGCCCAGTCCTCCAGCGGTATGGCGGGGAAGAACTCCACCTCCCGATCCTAGGAACCCGGCGCACGAAGGCGCCAGGTCTGCGCAGGTTCCGCTGCCGCGACTCGAAGCCGATCGACCAGGTGGACGGTCGGCACCTCGTGGTGAAGCCTGGCTGCGGAGCAGTCAGGGCGACGTCGTCATCCGGCGACGGCGAGCTGCTCCTCGACCTGTGCCAGCGTGGGGTTGGTCAGCGCGTTGCCGTTGGGGAAGTGCAGGGTCGGCACGGTCTGGTTCCCGCCGTTCACGCTCATCACGAACTCCGCGGCGCCAGGGGTCTCCTCGATGTCCACCTCGGTGTACTCGATCCCCTCGCGCTCCAGCTGCCGCTTGAGCCTCCGGCAGTAACCGCACCAAACGGTGGAGTACATGGTCAAAGTGGCCGGCGCGACGGGCATCGGGTATCGCTCCTCCGTGGTCGGGATTCGATTCTCCGCTCAACACGGACACGTCGGCCGGGGATTCCCGAGGCGGGTGAGTCGTGCGTCATACCGGTGCAAGAGCGACAGAACAGCGCCAGCGGCGGTGGGCTGGGACGAACAGCGCGCAGTGCTCCGCCAGCCGTGGAGCGGCTGGCGGAGCACTGTCGTGCGTCACTGGCGCGGGTCAGGAGGCGAGTGCTTCCGAATCGCGGAATGATGCCGCGGGGGTCTGACCTTCCTTCGCGCGACGCCCCAGCACCAGGTAGAGCACCCCGGAGACCAGCAGACCGACGATGAACGCGAGATCGGCGCCGCCGAGTGCTTCGGTCACCGGCCCCTTGTAGAAGCTCAACGACAAGAACGGGATCATGGCCAGGAAGCCGCTGAAGTAAGCCGTCAGGCCCCGCCACGCCCAGCGCCCGTAGATGCCGTTCGGATCGGTGATGTCGGCGATCGCGTAGTGGCCGCGCCGCACCAGGTAGAAGTCGACGAGGTTGACCGCCGTCCACGGCACCAGCAGGTTGACCATGATGGCGACGAAGGTTTCGAAGCTGTGCATGTAGTTCGACGACATGCTCAGGCCGATCACGGCACCGACGACTCCGACGACCACCACACCGACGATTCGCACCTTCAGCGTCGGGTTCACCCGCTTGATCCCGTCGATGATGGTGGTGGCGGACAGCATCGCCCCGTAGGCGTTGACTCCCGAAGTACCGATCAGAGCCGGGAGCGTCGCCAGGACTGCCACTGCGCCGAAGCCGGGGAACACCAGGTCGCCCACGTTGTGCAGCTCACGCAGAGCGTCCGGCTTCGGCACGTAGGAGGCCAGCAGGCTGCCCAGGCAACCCAGCCACGCCGCTCCGCTGAATCCGCCGAGGAAGGTCCAGCCGATCAACTTTCCGTCAGGAACGTCCTCGGGGAGATACCTCGTGTAGTCCGAGACGTAGATCGCGTAGCTGATCTGGTAGCCACCAGCGGCCGCGAACTGCGCCAAGAAGGCCGTGGTCGAGAACCCGGTTGCGACCGGCGTCGCACCCCCGAGCGGATAGTGCATGACGGCCGTGATCGTGAGCACCGCGAAAATGGCGATGATGACGTAGCTGAACCAGCGCTGGACCGAGTGCAGCAAGTCGTGTCCCACAACGGCGAGCACGACGGCGACCACCGAGAAAACGACGTACCAGATCTTCCCGCCCGGCAACAGCATGGAGAGCGCATCGCCGGCCAGGATCATCTGAAAAACGTTGTACCCGACGTAGATGAACACGGCCATCGCCAGAGGGAAGATCGCGCCGCGCGAGCCGAATTGCGCTCGGGACTGAATCATCTGAGGCAGACCCAGACGGGGACCCTGATTGGCGTGCAGTGCCATGAAAAGCGTGCCGAACGCCATTCCGGAGATGACCGCGGCCAAGGACCATCCCAGTCCGAGGCCCATCGAAGGCCCCAGGAAACCCACCAGGAGGGACGGCAGCATGAAGCCGCCGGTCAGCCAGAACGGCCCTTGATGCCACGCTTTGCCGTGACGTTCAGTGGCAGGAATGTAGTCGATCGACCGTCGTTCCACGCCTTTGATCGAGCCGTCCACGCCCACATCGGTGTAGGCCATGTGCGTTACCTCCAGGAGGACCCGTGCAGGGTGATGGTTACTCGTCACAACATTTGCCGAACTTCTTCTCGGGCGACGGGTGACAGGCCGCCCTGTTCCCCGCCCGGATGGGCGGACTCGCGCGCGAAATGCGTCAGAGGTCCACCCCGGCGAGAACCATCACCCGTTCGCAGGTGTAGTCCTCCATCGCGTAGCGAACCCCTTCCCTGCCGATGCCGGACTCCTTCACGCCGCCGTAGGCCATCTGGTCGGCGCGGTAGGACGGCACATCTCCGATCACCACGCCTCCCACCTGAAGCTCACGGTGGGCGCGGAACGCCGTGGTCACCTGATGGGTGAACACGCCCGCCTGCAACCCGTAGCGCGACGAGTTGATCCGCGCGAAGGCGTCGTCGACGTCGTCCACCGGCTCCATCACCAGCACCGGTCCGAAGATCTCCTCGGAGGCCACCCTGGCATCACTCGGCACGCCGGCGAGCACGGTGGGTGCGACGGTCGCTCCCTCGCGAGTCCCGCCGGTGAGCACCTCGGCGCCGGCCGCCACCGCTTCCTCGATCCACGACTGCACGCGGCTCGCGGCATCCTGGTCGATCAGCGGGCCGACATCGGTGTCCTCGTGCCACGGGTCACCCGTGCGCTGCGCCTCCACCGCGGCGACCACCCGCTCGGCCAGCGCGTCGTAAACCGACCGTTGGGCGAACACCCGCTGCACCGAGATGCAGGACTGCCCGGCCTGGTAGTTGGCGAACGTGGCGATCCGCGAGGCGGCGTGGTCCAGGTCGTCCGGCGAGGACCAGTCCTCGCACACCAGTACTGCGGCGTTCCCGCCCAGCTCCAGCGTGACGTGCTTGCGCGGCACGGCCTCGCGGATGGACCAGCCCACCGGTCCCGAGCCGGTGAAGGACACGACCGGCAGCCGCGGGTCGGCCACCAGCGCGCCTGCCCGATCGTTGCCGACCGGCAGGACGGACCACATGCCACGGGGAAGCGCGCACTCGGCGAGCAGCTCGCCCAGTGCCAACGCCGACAGCGGGGTCTTCGGCGCCGGCTTGATGATGACCGGCGCGCCGACCGCGAGTGCGGGCGCGACCTTGTGGGCGACCAGGTTGAGAGGGAAGTTGAACGGCGCGATCGCGAGCACCGGCCCACGCGGGAACCGGCGCGTGAGCGCGAGGCGGCCGGTCGCCGACGCCTCGGTGTCCAGCCGCTGCAACTCTCCGGACCACCGCCGCGCCTCTTCGGCGGCGAAGCGGAACGTCGAAGCGGCTCGGGCGACCTCGCCCCGCGCCCACTTGAGAGGCTTGCCGTTCTCCGAGGTGATCAAGGCGGCCAGCTCGTCGGTCCGCTCGGTGAGCCGCCGCGACACGTGCGCCAACGCGTCGGCACGCACGTACGCCGGCAGTGCGGCTGCCTCCGCGGTCACGGCCTCCGCCGCGGTGACCGCTTCGTCGATCTGGGCCTCGGTGGGCATCGACACCGAGGCCACCACGCGTCCGTCGAACGGGTGCCGGACGTCGAAGGCCGTCTCGCCGGTCACTGACGCACCGGCGACCCAGAAAGCTCGGGCGTCGGCCATCACTTGCCGTGCCTGACCAGTTCGGCGCCCTGGTGGGCAGCGACGTTGACCCGCTCCTGCCAGGCCTTGGACCGCCCGGCGGCCCAGATCAGCGCGGATCGGATGTCGGTCAGCGGCCGAGGCCAGCGGGTTCCGACCTTGCCGTAGAGGCGCGAGTACCTCTGGGTCGCGTCGGTCACGGGACGCTGCCTGGCCTCCCAGCCGAGCAGGCCGGTCGGCACGTCGGTCTGGTCCTGGAGCATCAACGCGAGCGCGTACCCGTTGGTCATCGCCAGACAGGCCGCCTGACCGAGGTTCGGCGACATCGCACTGGCCGCGTCGCCCACGAGGGCCACATGTCCCTTGACCCAGCGATGGCAACGGACGTCCGCGAAGGACGCCCACCGGGAGACGTTCGGGATCCGCTCGAAGACATCGCGCAGGGCCGGGAACGACTCGGCCCAGGACTCCTTGTTGAGCGGCTTCTCCCGACCGACCAAGTCCTTGGAGGGGCAGCAGGTGTAGACGTAGATCTGGTCGGGGGTGACGGGGACGATGCCCACGCGCCGACCGCCGTTCCAGTACTCCAGCGAGTTCCCGATCGGGTCGTGCGGCAGTCGCGGGATCAGGTGGCGACTGCACCCGTCCTGCAGGTCGCGGACGACGAGGTCCAGCCCCGCTGAGTTGCGGACGGGCGAGCCGACACCGTCCGCGCCGACGACCAGGTCGGCCTTGTGCGTCTCTCCCGACTCGAGCAGCAGCTCGCCGTCCGGTGTCGCGCCTGCGACCAGCGAGCTCGTCACGATCTCCACGCCCGCCCGGCCCGCGGCGTTGCCCAACGCCCGGTGCAGGTCGGTGCGCAGCACGGTGAACAGGCGGGTCTCATCGCCCTTCATCCAGTCGTCCTGGATGAGCCGGCCACGCTCGTCGTAGAGCTTCCAGCTCTTGATCCGCTCGGCCCGATGCGTGGCTTCCTCGTACGCGCCGATCCCCTCGAGCACGCGAAGGGCGTTCTCCCACATGAAGATCCCCGCACCGATCTCCCGCAGCTCGCGCCCGCGTTCGTGCACCCGGACGCTCCAGCCTCGCTGAGCCAGCGCCGTCGCCACGGTCAGTCCGGCCAGGCCGCCGCCGGCAACTTCGGCATGACGCACTCCAGATGGCATGAAAGTCCTCCCACGAACGCACAACAAGAAGAATTTGAGGCGAGATCACCACGCAAGCCAGGCCGTCGACCTGGCGGGTGGTGGAACGAAATCAGTCGCATCTGGCCTGTGTCAAGGGCTGAAATCGTTATTGATCATTCTGATAGGTCGGAATCCGTCATTGACGACCTAGTTCAAGATGGTTACGGTCACTCGCGCAGCCGCTGCGGTCTGCCGCGAGCGCGGCCGTGGCGGATGGACTTCAGCGACACAAGAGGAGGCACAGCGGGTGGCGGAGCACGCAGCGGATCTTGTCCTGGTGTCGGAGCAGGTGCTCTGGCTCACGGACGGCGACCCCGTGTCGCCCGGCTTCATCGCTGTGCGGGACGGCGACATCATGGCCACCGGCCCGAAGGACCAGGCCGATCGTCACGTCGGAGCCGGCACCATCGTGCGCGACGTCGGGGACAAGCCGATCATGCCCGGCTTCGTCGACGTGCACGCCCACATGGAGGTCGCTGCACGGACGCTGTACCAGACCGTCGACTGCCGGGCGCCCCGCTGCGGCAACATCGAGGACGTTCTCCAGACGCTGCGCGAGCACCTCGCCGATGCCGTCGACGGCTGGCTCGTCGGCCAGGCCAACCTCTTCTTCGATCAGAAGCTCGCGGAGAAGCGGTTGCCGACTCGCGCGGAGCTGGACTCCGTCAGCACGGAGGTCGCGATCGCGGTACGCGCCGGTGGCCACGTGAGCGTGCTGAACAGCCGCGCCCTGGAACTGGCCGGGATCGACCGGAACTACCAGGCGGCCGACTACAGCATCACCGGAATGCCCACGGTGCTGCGCGACTCCGGCGGCGAGCCGACCGGAGTGGTCAAGGAGATGGACAACCTCCTGCCCCTGCCCAAGCTCTCCGGCGCCGGACTGCGCCGCGCGATCCAGCAAGGCGTGCGTGATCTGTTCACCGCCAACGGTGTCACAACCATCGGCGAGATCTCCGAGACCGTCGACGGTCTACGCGAGATGGACCGCCTGCACCGCGACGGCGAGCTCGGCACCCGCCTGCGCGTTTACCTGTGGGCACCGGGCACTGTCAGCCTGGACGAGGCGTGCACGCACGCCGAGTGGCTGGGCCTCACGGCGCCCGAGGACTTGATCCGCGTCCACGGCGTCAAGATGTTCGCCGACGGCGGTTACTCGGCCGCGAGCGCGGCGGTGAAGCGGCCGTACGTCCACGATGGACATCACCACTGCGGCGAGGTGGCGTTGTCGACCGACCAGATCGGGGACGCACTCGCCAAGACCGCCGCCGCCGGCCTGCAGCTGGCCGTCCACGCCAACGGCGACCGGGCTCAGGAGGAGGTCTGCGAAGCCATCATCGCCGCGGGCGGTGTCCCGGCCGGCGCTCCGGTACCGCGCGTGGAGCACGCCGGCAACTTCCTCCCCGACCGGGAGGCGACGCAGCTGTGGCGGCGTGCGGGCATCATCCCGGTTCCCCAGCCCGTGTTCCTGTACACGTTCGGCGACTTCTTCCCCGCCTATCTCGGGGACTACGGCCTTCGCGGCCGATTCCCGTTCCGTCACCTGCTCGACGAGGGCTGGCCGATCACCGGCAGCTCGGACGTGTGGATCGGCTCGGAGGACCGTGCGACCAATCCGTTCTTCAGCATCT
Source organism: Pseudonocardiaceae bacterium (assembly GCA_036008865.1). Lineage (GTDB taxonomy): Bacteria > Actinomycetota > Actinomycetes > Mycobacteriales > Pseudonocardiaceae > DASYMV01. Next base: position 12,798 of record DASYMV010000343.1, read on the forward strand.
GGTGCACCCTGCGCCGGCAGTCGTTCCTGGGCGAGATCCTCGACTCGGAGGAACGGATCACGCTCGCCGAAGCGCTGCGCATGCACACGATCAACGCCGCCCAGACGCTGGGAGAAGGCGATCGTCACGGTTCCATCGAGGCTGGGAAGCGCGCGGACGTCATCGTTCTGAGCCGTGACCCGTTCCAGTGCTCCGACGACGAACTGCTGGATGTGCGAGTGGACGAGGTGTTCCTCGGCGGCCGGCTCGTTCACTCGCGGGACGTGGACTGACGGGTCCGCGCGGTGATGAGATCGCACGAGGGGCCTTCGCCGCGACCGGCTATGTTGGCTGCCATGCGCGGACCAGACAACCTCGTGTCCACGTTCTTGCACGGGGCGTTTCCGGTGTCCGGCAACGACGATGCCGCCCAGCTGTCGGATCTCGACCGCGCATTGATCCGCATCCTGCAGCTCGACGGGCGCCGGTCCTTCGCCGCGATGTCCCGCGAGCTGGACGTACCGGAGAAGACCGTTCGCCGGCGGGTCAACCAACTGCTGGAGAGCAACGTCATCCAGATCACCACGGTGGCCGACCCGGCGCTCCTCGGGTACGAGGTGTCGGCCCTCGTCGGTTTGAACGTCGACGGCAGCCGCGGCATCAAACCACTGATCGAGTCCATCGTGGAACTTCCGTCGGTCGACTACGCCGTGATCACCACCGGTCGATATGACGCCCTGGTCGAGGTGTTGTGCCGCGACACCGCGGAGCTGCTCACCGTGGTGCACGAGTCGCTCCTTCGAGCTCCGGGCGTCCGCGCGGCTGAGGTCTTCCCCTACCTGCAGCTCCACTACCAGGAGCCGGTGTGGGACGCCGCGCAGGAAAAGGGCGAGAACGACCCGACCGATGCGCGACCGGCGCTCGATGCGATCGATCGGCAGATCGTCGCGGAGCTGAACGGCGATGGAAGGCTCCCCTTCGCGCTGGTCGGAGACAAGCTCGGCATGTCCGAGTCTCAGGTCCGCAAGCGCGTCACCCGCATGCTCAGCGGGCGTGTCATCCGGATCACCGCGATCGCCAACCCACGCAGCCTCGGGTTCGACACGGTGGTCTGGGTGGGGATCCGATGCCGAGCGGGTCACAGCATCCAGGCGCTCGCGGAGACGCTGACCAAGATTTCCTCGACCACCTACGTCGTCGCCTGTGCGGGACGCTTCGACCTCTTCGTCGAAGCCGTGTGCCGCAACGCGCAGGACGTCATGCATCTCGTGGACTCGGAGATCCGAACCCTCACCGGCGTGGAGCGCACCGAGCTGATGCTCTGTCTCGATCTCTACTACCGCGCCGTGCGGCTGAGCGAGCCTCGAGGCGACGCCTGAGCCGGACGGCCGACGGGACATGTCGTTGCACGGCTGTGCGCAGACCCGGGCGGTGCGTCGAACTCCAGGAACGATCACGCCATCGTCAGTTCGGCCCACACCGTCTTACCGCGCGCGTGGAGTTCTTCCCCCCACCGCTGTGCCAGTTGGGCGACCAGGACGAGACCGCGGCCGCGGGAGTCGTTGATCCTGGACCTGCCCAGCACGGGGTGATCACGCGGGCTACCGTCGTCCACCTCGATCCGCACCACTCGTCCATCCGCTGGTCGGCACACGCGGATCGCCCGTGGACCGCGAGCGTGGTCGTAGGCGTTGCTCACGAGTTCGGTGCCGATCAGCATCGCGTCGAACCGGAACTCCTCCGGCGCGTCGGCCAGGATGGTCGCCATCCACCGCCTCACGTCGACGAGCGAAGGGGCGTCGGGGCGGAGATCAAAGCTCAGATCGTAGTCACCAGGCACGGGGACGTCCACAGCCCTGCTCCCTCCTCCCTCACCGCCCTGAGACTCAACGCGAGTGGCAGACCGACCATACCCAGTCCGACAGACCCCCCACCCGACGAAGCCCGACCGCCGGGCGCAAGCGACGGGCTCAGCGGGCCCCGGGGCAGCGCAATCAGCGTCGTCCGGCCGGAGCCGACCCGCACGTGGCCGACGTGTCGGTCGCCACATGCGCGAGCTCCGCGTTCAGTTCGGTCTGCTAACTTTCGGGTAGTTCGTGTGGGCTGCGGTCACAGGCTCCTTCAGCGGTTTCCACGTGTGGCGTTAGGTGTTCTGTGCTCCTTGATGACGACTT
>DASYMV010000344.1:0-5569 GCA_036008865.1 Pseudonocardiaceae bacterium
GGTGGAACCCGAACATCCAGTCCGTTCGCGCGCTCGTGGCTCCGTCACAGCGCCAGCGTCTGAACGTGTGCACCTCCTGCATCAAGGCGGGCAAGGTCGTGCGCGGCTGAGTCCGCGCCCGTCACGTGACGAGAAGCCCGGCCGGGGTCATCCCGGCCGGGCTTCTCGCTGTCGACGATCGGTCAGGACCTGCCGGGCGCGACGTAGGTCACGGGTCGCTGTGTGGCCTCGTCGATGTCCTCGGGGCTGAGCAGCACGACGACCTTGACCTTGGTCAGCCCGATGGCGTTCACCGCCATCGACAGTGCGGCAGCCGCCTTCTGGTCCGGCAGCTCGACGAGCGTGTAGACGTCGGCGTCGCCGAACGCGAAGTCGAAGCTCAACAGCCTGCCGCCGAGCTTCTCGGCGCTGGTGGAGATCGCGTCGCGCCGAGCACTGCCCCCCTGGCTGACGATGCCCTTCACGCCATCGCTCGAGTAGGAGGCGATGAACAGGAATCTCTGCATGTCACCCTCCACTTCTAGCGGAGAAACGTCAGATGCTTCCACCGCGTGATGCGGCGCGCGCGGGTCGTTCGGCCTGTTCTGGGCCCGTCTGCCGCAGGCACGCGACCAGCGCGGACAGGCCGGCCACCGCCGCCCCCGCGCCCCCGATCGCGAACGCCCATCGAGGCCCGACGAGCTCCATCACACCGGCCGATGCCGCAGTGCCGAGCAGGTTCGCCGTGATCAACGCGGAACTCGCGGCGGCGAACACGCGCCCGCGCAGCATCTCCGGTGTGCGCAGTCGAACCAGCGCCCGGTGCGTGACGTTCTGCATGCTGTTCGAACCTCCCGCGACCATCCACGCCGGACCGGCCACCCACACCACCGGCACCGCCGCGGGAAGGCACGCTGCGAGACCGATGCCGCAGCCGGCCAGCCCGAGCGCGAACAGCAACTGCTGCTGTGTTCGCACCCTCACCGCCGCGCGAGCGCCGATCAGCATGCCGACCACCCAGCAGGACTGCATCGCGCCAAGCGTGACCGCGTTGCCGTGCAGGACGTCGACGACGTAGAACGGGTCCGCGACGTTGATCAGCACGATGCACCCGACTGCGAACGCCAGGCCGCCCACGGACACGGCGAGGACGGGATCCCGTCGGATGTGCGCCAGTCCGGCCATCGCACCCGAGCGTCCGTGCTCTCCGTTGGGCTCCCCGCGAGGATCGCGTTCCGCGCGCACGTTCAGCAGCGCCAGCGCCTCCGCGGCGAACGTGAACGCGTCGATCAGCAGCGCCGGCCCGTATCCGACTCCTGCCACGAGCAAGGATCCCGCACTGGTGCCGGCGAGCAGACCGGTGCTGCGTCCGGTTGCGCCCCAGGAGTAACCGCGCGAGGACTCGTTCTCGCCCGCGATCTTCGGGACGAGCGCGGAGGCGGCCGGATCGGCCACGGCGGTGCCGCACCCGATCAGCAGCAACAACACCAGCACGAGCACAAGGTGGTCGAGCACCGCGGTGACGGCGGCGGTCGCCAGCGCTTGGAGGAGCAGGGCGCAGATCAGCAGGCGCCGGTTGGGCAGCCGGTCGACGAGCGTCCCCGCGAGAGGCGCGCCGAGCGCCACAGGGATCATGCCCGCGACGAGGACACCCGCCACCGCGAGCGGGCCGAGTTTCTGCGCGTGGAGCAACAGCACGATCGTGCTGAGCGCATTGCCGAACGCCGAGACGGCAGCCCCGCCGCTGACCAGCAGCAGATCCCGTGTTCCCCGCATGATCGCCGACGCTATTCGGCGCTACCGCTCGTGGCCATCCGATTTTCCCTGGCGCGCCGGGGTTGTCCGAACGAGTCCCTGACGCGGAGTCGAGGCCGACCGGGTGTTAGGGCAGCTTCCAGTCGATCGGCTCCGCGCCCTGCTGCTTCAGCAGTTCGTTGGCGCGGCTGAACGGGCGCGAGCCGAAGAATCCGGCGTGCGCGGACAGCGGGCTGGGATGCGCGGACTCGATGCAGGGCAAGGGCTCCAACAGCGGCCGCAGGTTGCGCGCGTTGCGGCCCCACAGGATCGCCACCATCGGCTCGTCCCGCGCGGCCAGCGCGCGGATCGCCTGCTCGGTGACCTCCTCCCAGCCCTTTCCCTGGTGGGAATTGGACTTTCCGGGCTGCACCGTGAGGGCCCTGTTGAGCAGCAGCACCCCGCGCTCGGTCCACGGTGTGAGATCACCGTTGGAGGGCAAGGGGTACCCGAGATCGTCGGAGTACTCCTTGTAGATGTTGACCAGGCTCTTGGGGAGCGGGCGCACGTCCGGCGCCACCGAGAAGCTCAGACCGACCGCATGTCCCGGCGTGGGGTACGGATCCTGGCCGACGATCAGCACGCGCACGCCGTGGAACGGCTGCTTGAACGCGCGCAGCACGTTGTCACCGGCAGGAAGGTATGTGCGGCCCGCGGCGACCTCGGCGCGGAGGAACTCGCCCATCGCGGCGATGCGGTCGGCGACCGGGGCGAGTACCTGCGCCCAGCCGCTCTCGACGATCTCGTTCAGCGGTCGTGCTGCCACGACCGCTGACCCTATCCCAAGAGAGGTGTGCTCAGTCCAGGCGCCGCAGCTCGTTGCGGTACACGGAGATGTTGTGGACGTACTTGTCCACCGCGAACTGCCATGCACCGTCGGGAACGACGTACCCCTCGCGCACCCTGGCAGGCACGCCGAGCGCCATCGACCGGGTCGGCACGTGCCCCTCGAACGAGACCACCGCACCGGCGCCGACGATCGCACCGGTCTCGACCACGGCTCCGTTGAGGACCACCGATCCCGACGCGATCAGGCAGCGGTCGCCGATCGTCGCACCCTCGATGTGGACGTTGTGCCCGATCACGCACTCGGCACCGACCAGCGTCGGGTGCACCTCGGTGCAGTGCAGCACCGAACCGTCCTGCACACTCGTGCGCTCGCCGATCTCGATGCGGCCGTAGTCGCCGCGCAGCACCGCCTGCGGCCACACCGAGGCATGCGCGCGGATGCGCACGTCGCCGATCACGGTCGCGTCGGGATGCACGTAGGCGTCCGGGTGGATCTCCGGCTCGTACTCGCCCAACGCGTAGATCGCCACTGCGTCCTCCTCGACCGTGATACTGCCTTTGACAACGCGGTGCGCACGGGTTCGGTTACCGATGGTGTGGTGGAACACGCACTCGAACACCGCGCAACAGTCCGTCCAGTTCGGACAGTTGTCGATCAGGGCAGGTCACGCGAGCGTCTTGGCGAAGCAGACGCTCTCCGGATGTTCCCGGTGGACACCGAAGTCGGGGATGGTGGCGTACCCGCAGGACTCGTACAGCGCGATGGCCTCGGGCTGCCTCGTGCCGGTCTCCATCACGATGCGCGAGCGGCCTGCCTCGGCGGCGGAACGCTCCAGGTCGGCGAGTACCCGCCTGGCCAGTCCCCGGCCACGGGCCGAGTCCACGACGTACATCCGCTTGACCTCGGCGTCGCCCGGCCGGTGGTCGGGCGCGGGGCCGTCCTGGGCTCGCCAACCGCCGCAGGCCGCGGGAACGCCGTCGAGGTAGCCGACGACGAAGCAGCCTCTCGGCGGCGAGAACTGGGCCGGGTCGACCGGCGTCAGGTCCTCCTCGCCGTAACGGTCGACGAAGACCTGCTGCAGCTCGGTGATCAGCTTGACGGCATCTGGATGGTCATACGGGACCGTGCACAGCTCCACGAACGCACTTCACGTCCGCCAGTGCTCCCAACCGGGCGGCTTCTCGTAGTGCCTGCCGTCGACGGTCACTCCGCTGCCGTGCCGGACCGTGCCGATCGTCCGCCAGTCCGTCGGAACGGCTGACGGCTCGGGGAACGTGGCAGCCAGGGCGTGGTCCTCACCGCCGGTCAGCACCCAGTGCCGGGAGTCGGCACCGAGCGCCGAAGCGACGTCGACCAGCCGCGGGTGCACCTGGAGCAACTCCGTGCGGATGTCGATCCCGATGCCGGACGCCTCGGCGACGTGTCCCAGATCGGCCAGCAGACCGTCCGACACGTCCACCATCGCGGTCGCGCCCGCGGCGGCCGCCTGCGGCCCCGCCGAGTACGGCGGTTCGGGCGTGCGCTGTGCGCCCACGACGGCCACCGGTGAACGAAATCCCCGCCCGAGCACGGCGAGTCCGGCAGCCGCCCAACCGAGCCGGCCGCACACCGCGACCACGTCGCCGACCCTGGCCCCCGAGCGGGTGACCGGTTCGACGCCCTCGAGATGACCGAGGGCTGTGACGGAGATCACCAGTGTCGGCGAGCTCACCATGTCGCCGCCGACGACACCCGCGCCTGCGACGTTCGCCTCCGCCGACAAGCCGGCCATGAAGCCTTCGATCACGTCGGCAGGCGTGTCCGACGGGCAGGCCAGTCCGACGAGCAGCGCCGTGGGGAACGCCCCCATCGCGGAGATGTCGGCGAGGTTCACCGCCGCGGCCTTGCGTCCGACCTGCTCGGGGGAGGACCAGTCGAGCCGGAAGTGCACGCCCTCGACCAGGACGTCCGTGGAGGCCACCACGCGGCCGTCCGGCGCGGCGACGACCGCGGCGTCGTCGCCGGGGCCGAGCAGCGTGGTGGGCGGCTGCGCCTTGCCCGCCGTCACACGGCGGATCAGGCCGAACTCACCGACATCTGCCACCGTGTCCGCGTTCTGCGGCCCGTCCGGGCGCAAGATTCCTCCCACTCTGAGCATTCGGATCCCCAACTGGGGTACGTTGCTGCTCACGTTCCTACCCCGACCTAACCCGTCGAGACGAAGGGGCACGCCGTGGTGCACGCATACATCCTCATCCAGACCGAGGTCGGGAAGGCAGCCGCCGTCGCCGCGGAGATCTCCGGCATTCCCGGAGTGGCCACCGCGGAAGACGTCACGGGCCCGTACGACGTGATCGTCCGAGCTGACGCCGACACCGTCGACGAACTCGGTCAGCTCGTGATCGCCCGCATACAGAGCGTGGAGGGCATCACCAGAACGCTGACCTGCCCTGTCGTCCACATCTAGGCACGTGTTGTCATAGCGACGTGTCACAGGATCTGCCGCCCGAATCCGAATCCGTCTCGCTGCTCCCCCGACCGCTGCTCGCCGTGGCCATCGGCCTCCCGGTGCTGCTCGCGGCCGGGGTGGCCGCGATCGGACTGGTGCTCGGCACGAGTGGCGCGTCGGACCCGGCGGCGCCGACCGCCACCCAGGTCGCTCCGCTGCCCGTCGTGCCGGTGCCCGCCCCGGCCGCGGAGTCCAACGAGTGCAGCACCCTCATCGGCAAACTTCCCGTCTCGCTGGTGTCGAACGGGGCCGACCTGCCGCGTCGTGAGCTCGCCGCGCCCGCGCCGGCCGGAGCGCTCGCCTGGGGCGACGCGCAGCACGATCCGCTGGTCCTGCGGTGCGGGCTGCAGCGACCCGGCGAACTCACGCCCACCTCGCAGCTGCGGGTGATCTCCGACGTGCAGTGGCTCCAGGTGGAGGGCGACGGGTCGTCCACCTGGTACGTCGTCGACCGCCCCGTGTACGTCGCGCTCACCGTGCCGAAGGACGCCGGGACGGGCCCCCTCCAGGACGTGTCC
>DASYMV010000345.1:0-3144 GCA_036008865.1 Pseudonocardiaceae bacterium
CTTGATCAGCTCAGCGGATGTACATCCCCGAGATGGCGCGCGACACGACCAACCGCTGGATCTCCGAAGTGCCCTCGAAGATGGTGAAGATCTTGGCGTCGCGGTGCATCCGCTCGACGGGGTGCTCGCGGGTGTAGCCCGCGCCGCCGAGGATGTGGATCGCACGCTCGGTCGCCCACACCGAGACCTCGCCCGCCTTGAGCTTGGACATGGAGCCCTCGCCGGCGGTGAACGGCACGTTGTTGCGGCCCATCCACGCGGCGCGCCACACGAGCAGCCGCGCCGCGTCGATCTCCATCTTCATGTTCGCCAGGTCGAACGCGATCGACTGGTTCTCGATGATCTTGCGGCCGAACGCCTCGCGGTCCTTCGCGTACTCCAGCGAGTACTCGTACGCGGCTCGGGCGACACCGACGGCCATCGCGCCGACGGTCGGCCGGGTCGTCTCGAAGGTCGCCATCGCGGCCTGCCCACCGGACTTCTGGCCCTCGCGGGCGCGGGCGAGCCGCGCGTCGAGCTTCTCCTTGCCGCCCAGCACACACCGGCCCGGAACGCGCACGTCGTCGAAGAAGACGTCAGCCGTGTGCGAGGCCCGCATGCCGTGCTTCTTGATCTTTCCGGGGCTGGAGAGGCCAGGCGTGCCGGGCGGCACGATGAAGCCCGCCTGCCCGCGCGAACCCAGTTCGGGATCCACGACCGCGGTGACCACGTGCACGTTGGCGATGCCACCGTTGGTGGCCCAGGCCTTCTGACCGTTGATGACCCACTCGTCGGTCGCCTCGTCGTACCGCGCACGCGTCTTGTAACCGGCGACGTCCGAACCCGCCTGCGGCTCCGACGCGCAGAACGCGGCGAGCTTGGGGTCGTCCTCGGTGCCGAAGCACTCCGGCACCCACTCGGCGAGCTGCTCGGGCTCGCCCGAGGCGAAGATCCCCGCCGCGGCCAGCCCGGTGCCCATCAGGGCCAGCGCGATGCCTGCGTCACCCCAGAAGAGCTCCTCGGTGGCGATCGGCAGCGTCAGCCCGATCGGGTCGGCGAACCACGTCGCCAGCGACTCGAAGCCGTACAGCCCGATCTTCGCGGCCTCCTGGATGACCGGCCACGGCGTCTCCTCACGCTCGTCCCATTCGGACGCGGCCGGTCGGATGACGTCCTTGGCGAAGCCGTGCACCCAGTCGCGCACGTCCTGCTGGTCCTCGTTCAGCTCCAGCGAGAAGCCGCCCATCGAAACCCCTCTATGCCTTCGGAATGTTGAACAGGCTCATGAATCCGGCCGCGAAACCCAGGTCTCCCTTGACCTTGAGCTTCCCGGTCATGAACAGCACCGGTGCCGACGCGTTGCCGGTCGCGAGCTTCAGGAAGTCCACCGGGCTCAGCGTCACGGTCGCCCGCGCCTCGCGGGTCTCGCCCTTGTTGATCGAGCACTCGGCGTTCTCGATCACCGCTTCGTAGAGGTCGTGGCCGTCCTCGTTGAAGCCGCCGGTGACGCGGAAGTGCACCACGGCCTTGGTGGCGCCCGCGCGATCGTTGCGGAAGTGCACCTCCATGCGGCGGAACACCTCGTCCAGCACGCGCTCGCGGAGCCCGGCCCGCGTGGTCACCGCCTCGATCTGGTCCTTCGACGCCCGCGAGATGATCCGCGCGAAGTTCTGCGCGTCCATCTTGGCCAGGTCCAGGTCGGCCCCGCCGTCGGTGAGGTCGCCGAGAACCGACAGGAGGTCGGCGAACTCGTCCTTGCCGAGCTTCTTGGGGTCGATGCCCCTGGCGATGACGTCGATGTCGAGGCCGGACAGGGCGGGATCCGCCGGGTCGACCTCCTTCAGCGTGCTGACCAGCTCGTTCGGGCTCAGCTTCGCGATCGCCTCGGTGGTGAGGTCGATGGTCATGGGCACCTCCAATACCTACTAGCGAGTAAGACTACTGGCGAGTAGGTACGGCGGCAAGCCGTCGGATAGTGTTGTTCTCTTCCACCAGGGGGTGTGATGCACGCAGAGCCGCCGGTCCGGGCCGGACGAGCCAAGAGGCTTCCGCGCGCGGTGCGGGAACGTCAGATCTTGGACGCCGCCGTGGACGTGTTCTCCCGGCTGGGGTTCCACGCCGCGTCGATGGACGAGATCTCCGAAGTCGCGGGCATCTCCAAACCGATGTTGTACGCCTACCTGGGGTCGAAGGAAGAACTCTTCGCCACCTGCATCCGCCGTGAGTCGAGCCGGATGATGGAGGCCATCGCCGCCGGAGTCGAACCCGACCAGCCGCCGGACGTGCAGCTGTGGAGCGGCTTGCGCGCCTTCTTCGGCTTCGTGGGCGAGAACCGGGCGAGCTGGCTGGTGCTGCACCGCCAGGCCAGCTCCCAGGGCGGCCCCTTCGCCGCGGAACTCGCGGACATGCGGGGACGTGCCATCAGCCTGGTGGCCGCGCTGCTCGTGCACTCCGCGACCACCCAGGACGTGCCACGCGCATCCGAACGGGAGGCGGAGAGCCTCGCCGCTGCACTGGTCGGCGCGGGGGAGTCGCTCGCCGACTGGTGGCTGGACCACCCGGAGGAACCTGCCGGCGTGGTCGCCGCGCGACTGATGAACCTCGTCTGGATGGGCTTCGGCGATCTCGTCGAGGGCAACGTCTGGCACCCGCCGTCGCGACGGTCCTGAGCAGTCGTCAGGCCGCTCAGCCGGTGACGGAACCCTCCAGGTGGGGTTTGCCGGTGCGGGCGTCACGCAGTCCGAAGTGCCAGCCGCCGGCGGTGCGCCGCGAGTCGAAGTCGGCCTTGGCGGGCAGCAGCACGGGTGCCTTGAACCGCACGTCCACCGTGAACGCCTCCGGCAGTCGCCCCTCGAACGCCGCGAGACAGCGGGCCTTGGTCCACATGCCGTGCGCGATGGCCCTGGGAAACCCGAACAGCTTGGCGCTCAACGGGTGCAGGTGGATCGGGTTGCGGTCACCGGACACCTCCGCGTACCGGCGGCCGATGTCGCCGGACACCCGCCAGGTCGCCGACGGCACAGGCGGCGCCGGACGTTCGCCCTCCCGCCCGCCACCGGAACCGTCGCGCTTCAGGTAGGTGGACACGTCGGTCCACACGACCTCGCCCCCGGCCTCCGCAGTGGTGATCAGATCGAACTGCGAGCCGCGGTCGTGCGGCCGCAG
>DASYMV010000346.1:0-8741 GCA_036008865.1 Pseudonocardiaceae bacterium
GCCGACACCGACGGCCGGCGGCGGGACATCGCCAACCCGAAGCATCTGCAGCGCAAGCTGCCCAGCTGCAGCGGGAGCAGGCCCTGGCGTTGGTCCGCGACAACCAAGCGGTCCACGTGGAGGACCTGCACATCGCCTGGATGGTGCACAACCGCTGGCTGGCGCGCGCCGTCCACGACGCCGGCTGGGCCCAGTTCGTGCGCCTGCTGCAGGAGAAGGCGGACCTGTCCGGCGTGCGACAGCACCCACGACCGGGACCACAACGCCGCGATCAACATCCTCGCCGCAGGGCGTGCGGAGAGGCGAAACGCCCGTGGAGCCCGTATCAGTCCTCCCCCACGAGAGGCAGTGGGTGAGGAAGCAGGAAGCACTCCGGACGCGGCCCAGCCGCAGAGGAATCCCCGGCGTTGACGCCGGGGAGCACGTCAATCAGCGCAGGTCCATGCCCAGGTCGAGGGCTGGTGAGGAGTGGGTGAGCCCGCCGACGGCGAGGTAGTCCACACCCGTCTCGGCGTACGCGCGGGCCACCTCGAGCGTCAGACCGCCGGACGCCTCGAGCTTCACGCGACGTCCGTCCATCCCGGCAGCCCGCCGGACCGCGTCGGCGCACTGCTCGGGCGTGAAGTTGTCCAGCAGCACCAGTTCCGCGCCTTCGGCGACGGCCTCGTCCAACTGCTCCAGGTCGTCCACCTCGACTTCGCACGGCAGGTGCGGGGCGTGCGCCCGAACCGCCGCCATCGCGGCGCGCACAGAACCAGCGGCCAGCACGTGGTTGTCCTTGATCAGCACGGCGTCACCGAGTCCGAGCCGGTGGTTCACGCCGCCGCCGCAACGCACGGCGTACTTCTCCAGCAACCTCAGTCCGGGCAGCGTCTTGCGGGAGTCCCGCACCGCCGCGCCGGTCCCGGCGACGGCGTCGACCCACGCTGCCGTCGCGGTCGCGACACCTGACAGGTGGCAGATCAGGTTGAGCGCTGTCCGCTCCGCGGTGAGCAGTCCGCGCACCGGGCCGCGCAGGACGAGCGCAGGTTCGCCGGGTACGGCCTTCTCGCCGTCGGCGCGCCTGTCGAGGACCTCGTAGCCCTCGCCCAGCACCGCGTCGAACACCGCGAGCGCCACCGGCACACCGGCCAGCACACCGGATCGCCGCGGGGTGATCTCGGCGACGGCCACGGTGTCGGCGGGCACGGTGGCCTCGGTCGTGGCGTCCGGACCGTAGCGCAGATCCTCCTCCAGCGCGGTCGCGACCACGCGCTGGACGTCGGTCAGGTCGAGCGTCATGCCACACCTCGTGTGAAGACGGTGTCCGCCAGTACCGGCTGGCCGGACGGGGTGAGCCGGACGATCTGACTCCGGTGCCAGTTGACGTCGTCGCGGGCGGTGAAGTCGGTGCGGACGTGGCAGCCGCGGGACTCGGTGCGCCCGGCGGCCGCCGCGATCAGCGCGCGCGCTGCGAGCGTGAGCGCCGCGTCCTCGACGAGTTGTCTCGTGTCGAGCTTGCGATCCACAGTGGACAGGTCGAGCACTGAGCCGACGACCGCGAGTCCTTCGGCGTCCCGGCCGATGCCCGCGTAGCGGCTCATCACCCGCTGCAACGAGTCCCGGTCCGCCACCGGAGCGACCGGTAGAACCGGCTCCACCGCACAACGCGGCTCGGCCAGCAATCCGACGGCCAGGTCCGAGGCGACCGCCTCGGCCGTGCGAGCTCCGACGACGAGACCTTCCAGCAAGCTGTTGGACGCCAAGCGGTTCGCGCCGTGCAGACCGGTCCTCGCGACCTCACCCGCCGCGTACAGACCCGTCACACCGGTGCGTCCGTCCACATCGGACACCACACCACCGCACGCGAAGTGTGCCGCCGGAGCAACGGGAATCGGCTGCACCGCCGGATCGACACCGGCGGCGACGCACGCCGCGTGCACGGTCGGGAATCGACGGCGGAACGCCTGCGCGTCGAGGTGTGTCGCGTCCAGGAACACGTGGTCGTCGATTCCGCCGTTTTCAAACGCCATGTGGCGGGTGATCGCCGCGGCGACCACGTCGCGCGGCGCGAGGTCCTCCAGCGGGTGCACGCCCGCCATCACGCGTGCGCCGGTCGCGTCGACCAGCACCGCACCTTCGCCACGCACGGCCTCGGTGACCAGCGGGCAGCGGCCACGCGCGCCGCGGCCGGTGTAGAGCACCGTCGGGTGGAACTGCACGAACTCGACGTCCGCGGCCGCCGCACCGGCCCTCATGGCGAGAGCGAGGCCGTCACCGGTCGCCACCTCGGGATTCGACGTGGCCTGGTACATCTGCCCCAGGCCGCCGCTGGCCAGCAGCACCGCCGGCGCCCCGAGAACGCCGGGCACACCGTTCGCGTCGAGCACGAGCACGCCGCAGACCGCGCCGAAGGGCGTGCGCAGCGCGTCCACCGCGACGTGCTGCTCCAGCACGGGAATGCGGCCGTCGGAGGCGGCCGCGAGCAGTGCCCGCTCCACCTCGGCGCCGGTCGCGTCGCCACCGGCGTGCACGACGCGGAAGGTGCTGTGCCCGCCTTCACGGGTGCGCTGCAGATGCCCGTCGGGCCCGGCGTCGAACACCGCGCCCCGCGCACGCAGTGTCGCGACTGCGGCGGGACCGTCGGCGATGATCGCCGCGACGGCGGCTTCCTCGCACAGACCCGCGCCCGCGACCAGCGTGTCCGCGACGTGCCGCGAGACCGAGTCACCGGCCTCGTGCTCGTCGGGCAGGACGACGGCGACGCCACCCTGCGCCCAGCGCGTGTTGCCGTCCACGCCGCTGGCCTTGGTCAGGACCAGGACACGCAGGCCCAGCTCACGGGCGCGCAACGCGGCGGTCAGGCCCGCCACTCCGGTGCCGATCACGACGAGGTCGGCGCGCGCCTCCCACAGCGGCGTCACTCTCCGCCACCCGGCTTGCCGGTCTCGATCATGCGCTGTACCGCACCCTGAGCGCGGCGCGCGGTCTCGAGGTCGACGTGCACCTCGTCGCGTCCCTCGCGCAGGCAGCGCAGCAACGCGGCAGGCGTGATCATCTTCATGTAGCGGCAGGAAGCCCGGTCGTTCACCGCCCGGAAGTCGATCTCCGGCGCGGCGCGGCGAAGCTGGTGGAGCATGCCGATCTCGGTGGCGACGAGGACCGACTTGGCGCTCGTGCTGCGCGCGGCGGTGATCATGTCACCGGTTGAGAGGATCTTCACCTTCGCGGCGGGAACGATGCCCTCGCCGGCGAGGTAGAGCGCCGAGGTGGCGCAGCCGCACTCGGGGTGGATGAACAGGTCCGCGTCGGGGTTGGCAGCCGCGCGCTCGGCCAGTTCGGGGCCGTTGATGCCGGCGTGGACATGGCACTCCCCCGCCCAGATGTGCAGGTTCTCGCGGCCGGTCTTGCGCTTGACGTGCGCGCCGAGGAACTGGTCGGGGCAGAACAGCACCTCGCGGTCGGCCGGGATCGACGCGACCACGTCGACGGCGTTCGACGACGTGCAGCAGATGTCGGTCTCGGCCTTCACCTCAGCGGTCGTGTTCACGTAGGACACGACGACCGCTCCGGGATGCTCGGCCTTCCACTCGCGCAACTGAGCACCGGTGATCGAGTCGGCGAGCGAGCAGCCGGCGCGCTCGTCCGGAATCAGCACGGTCTTCTCGGGCGCGAGGATCTTCGCGGTTTCGGCCATGAAGTGCACGCCGCAGAAGATGATGGTCGACGCGTCGCTCGCGGCGGCGATCCGGCTCAGCGCCAGGGAGTCTCCGGTGTGGTGCGCGATGTCCTGGATCTCGGGCAACTGGTAGTTGTGCGCGAGGACGACCGCGTCGCGCTGTTCGGCCAGCCGTAGCACCTCGTCCCGCCACGCCGCGTCCGGCGAAATGCCGCCGTACGCACCGTCAGAGGTTCGCTCCACGCGAGCGGCAGCGACCATGGGGTCCTCCTCAACACCTCGCCCCGGTTTTCGCCTGGCGGTCGAAAACGGACTCGATAGTATCAGTGGAGTGGGTCTCGCGGGACACGAAGTACTCGCCGCAGTTCTCCAGGTGAGAGCCGGATCACTGCAGGTCATGCTGTGGAAACGCGGTCGGGAGCCGCACGCTCACCGCTGGTCACTGCCGGGCGGCGGCCTGCGTGCCGACGAGGACGTCGAATCCTCGATCCGCCGACAGCTCGCGGAGAAGGTCGACGTGCGTCAGCTGTCGCACGTGGAGCAGCTCGCCGTGTTCAGCAGCCCCGGCCGGGTTCCCGGCGAACGGACGGTGGCGACGGCGTTCCTCGGACTCGTGCCCTCGGACATCGATCCCGAGGTGCCGGAGGACACCGCGTGGCATCCCGTCGACTCGCTGCCCGCGACCGCGTTCGACCACGAGGCGATCGTGCGCAAGGCGCGTGATCGCCTCGGAGCCAAACTGTCCTACACGAACCTGGGCTTCGCCCTGGCTCCGCCGGAGTTCACGATGTCCGCGTTGCGCGAGTTGTACTCCGCGGCTCTGGGCTACCGCGTGTCGGCGACCAATCTGCAACGTGTGCTGTCGCGCCGCGGCTTGCTCGAGTCGACCGGCAACACGGCACCGCCCGGGCCGTCAGGTGGACGTCCCGCGGCACTTTTCCGTTTCAGCGCAAGGGGAATCCTCGTCACCGACCCGTTTGCGGTGCTCAGGCCGCCCGGAAGCAGTCGTCCAGCGGGGGCAAGCTTCCCGTCGTAACGTGAGGGCGTGGCCGAGACGCTCCCGTTGTTCCCGTTGGGCACTGTGCTGTTGCCGGGGTCGTCGTTGCCGTTGCACATCTTCGAGCCGCGGTACCGCCAGCTCACCGTCGACCTGGTGACCGGCGCGGTGCCGCACCGCAGCTTCGGAGTCGTGTCGATCAAACAGGGTTGGGACATCAGCACCGACAACGTCGAGTCGCTGCAAGAAGTCGGTTGCTCGGCACTGCTCCGGGAAGCCAGACGGCTTCCCGACGGCCGCTTCGACATCGTCACCAGAGGGGCCAAGCGGTTCCGGCTGCTCGACGTCGACCACAGCAGCGCGCCGTACCTCGTCGGCTCGGTGGAGTGGCTTCCGGACACCCCGACGCCGCCCGCCGCGGCCGAGGTGGTGCCGATCCTGATCGACGCGGCGCGGGCGGCCCACCACCGGTACTGCGCCGCGGCGTGGCACAGCGAGGACTGGGCCGAGGCACCGGAGGGCACGACCGCGGAGGAGTTGGCCTACGTGCTGGCCGGCGACTGCCTGCTGTCCATCGAGGACCGGCAGCGGTTGCTCGAGGAGACCTCGCCCGCTCGCCGTCTGCGGTTGGTCCGCCGGATGCTCAATCGCGAGGCCGGCATCCTGGCAGCGCTGCGCGCGGTACCCGCTCCCCTCACCGAGTTCGGGCACACCCCGCACCCCAACTGAGCACTTCCGGGTTCGACATGCGATCACCCTCTTGAGGGATTGTTGAACAATCCTCTACGGTATGGCGCACGACACAGGGTCAGCCGACACCCCCTGCGAGGTGCGCATGAGCACGACACCGCCATCCCAGGCCGGAACCACGGTCCACGACACGGGGTTCTTCGCGTGGTTCCGAACACTCGGACGCAACGGACGGCGCGCGTTCATCGGTGCGTTCGGCGGCTACGGCCTGGACTCCTACGACTTCCAGGTGCTTCCGCTCGGTCTCGTCGCGATCACCGCGTACTTCGGCATCAGCAAGGGCCAAGCCGGTCTGTTGACGACGGTGACGCTCGTCGTCTCCGCGGTCGGTGGCGCGATCGCCGGTGTGCTGGCCGACCGCATCGGCCGGGTGCGCACGCTGCTCATCACGGTGATCACCTACGCGATCTTCACGGTGCTGTGCGGATTCGCCACCAGCTACGAGACCTTGCTGATCTTCCGCGCCCTGCAGGGGCTCGGCTTCGGCGGGGAGTGGGCGGCGGGCGCGGTCCTGGTCGCCGAGTACTGCAAGCCGCAGTACCGGGGTCGCACGGTCGCGTTCATCCAGAGCGCGTGGGCCGCGGGTTGGGCGCTGTCGGTTCTCGTCTACACGCTGGTGTTCAACTTCTTCAGCCCGGACGTCGCGTGGCGGGTGTTGTTCTGGACCGGCGCACTGCCCGCGCTGCTGATCCTCTACGTCCGGCGCAACGTCGTCGACGCTCCTTCCGTGACGGAGGAACGCGAACGCAACGACACCAGGGGTTCGTTCCGCGGCATCTTCACCGGCGGGCTCGCGCGCACGACGTTGTTCGCCTCACTGCTGGCCACGGGTGTCCAGGGCGGCTACTACACCTTGGCCACCTGGCTGCCCACCTACCTCAAGACCGAGCGCCACCTCACCGTCGTCGGCACCGGCGGCTACCTCGCGTTCCTCATCTCCGGTGCGTTCGCCGGGTACGTCACCGGCGGCTACGTCACGGACTGGTTGGGGCGCAAGAAGACCTTTGCGCTGTTCTCCGTGCTGTCGGCACTGCTGATCGTGCTCTACACGCAGATCCCGGCAGGCGCGAACACCGCCGTGCTGGTCCTCGGATTCCCGCTGGGCTTCTGCGCTTCGGCAATCTTCAGCGGGTTCGGCTCGTTCCTCGCGGAGCTCTATCCGACCGCGGTGCGCGGCACCGGGCAGGGCTTCACCTACAACTTCGGCCGTGCGGTCGGTGCCCTCTTCCCCACGATGGTGGGGTTCCTGGCCGAGAGCTGGGGAGTCGGAGGTGCGATGGTGTTCGGAGCGCTCGCTTACGGCATCGCGGTGGTGTCGTTGGTGGGTCTACCTGAAACTCGTGGCAAGGAGCTCACGTGACGACGATCAGCAATCCGGCGACGCTGTCCCCCGAACAGGCCCGAAACCTGTTCCGGGGCGGTGTCGTCGCTCCCACGACCGGCTGGGCCGACGGCTTCGCGCAGGCGAACCTGATCACCGTGCCGGCGGACTGGGCGTACGAGGTGCTGCTCTTCGCGCAGCGCAACCCCAAGCCCTGCCCGGTGCTCGACGTGACCGACGCCGGAAGCCCTGCCACGGTCCTCGCCCCTGGAGCGGACCTGCGCACCGACGTTCCGCGCTACCGCATCTGGCACGACGGTGAGCTGGTCGACGAGCCGACCGACGTGACGTCGGCGTGGCGCGACGACCTGGTGACGTTCCTCATCGGATGCAGCTTCACCTTCGAAGGCCCCATGCAGCAGGCCGGCGTTCCGTTGCGGCACACCGATCAGGGGCGCAACGTGGCGATGTACGTCACCAACCGGGAGTGTCGCCCGGCTGGTCGCCTGCACGGCCCGATGGTGGTGTCCATGCGCATGGTTCCCGAGAACCTGGTCGAGACGGCCAAGCGCGTCAGCGGTCTGATGCCCGCCGTGCACGGTGCTCCGGTGCACGTCGGTGATCCGGCCGAACTCGGCATCGCCGACCTCGGCAAGCCCGACTTCGGTGACCCCGTCGACGCCGAACCCGGTGACGTGCCGGTGTTCTGGGCCTGCGGTGTCACTCCGCAGGCGGCGTTGATGGCGTCACGACCACCGTTCGCGATCACGCACGCGCCGGGGTACATGTTCATCAGCGACGTGCCGGACACGCAGTACAGGGTGATGTGAGTCCCGCGAGGTCGCGGGTGGTCGAGGTCGCTGTGGCCACCCGACCACTCGCGGCCTCCGATCAGGCCAGGCGACGGCCGAGGTCGTCCAGGCCGTTCCACGCCGCGCAGCAGCCGTAGGCCAGCGCGACACCCAGAGGCCAGGCGATCAGACCCCACCACGACTCCAGCAGCGGCGCCTTCGCGACGACGTCGTCCACCTTCGGGGCGGCGTGGATCGCGTAGAAGCCGTCGGCCCAGCCCACACCCGTCTTCTGAGCGAGGTACCCGGCGGCGAGCGCGCCGAGGGCGGCGGCGAGCATGATCACCGGCCCGCGTCGTTCCCGCAGCATCCACGTGCCGACGCCGATGACCACACCCGCACCGAGACCGATGGCCACGAAGACCATCAGATCGTCGAGGCGGTGGAAGCTCTCGTTGATCACGGGCTCGAGGCGGTTGTTTTCCCGCACCCAGACGTTCTGCGGCGGCGCCAGGCGTGCCCAGAACCACCCCAGTGGCAGCCCCAACAGCGCGACGACCGACGTGACGCAGACCGCGGGGAGCAGGTCGCGCTTGATCACGACCTTCGGCTGCAGCCGGGTGAGGTGGTGGACGTGCTGCAGCGCCGGATCATCGGCCGTGGGAGGCGTGTGAACCGGATCCTCTGGCTCGGCCGGGGCCTCCACCGGTTGTTCCGCCACCGACTACCTCCTCGCCGCCCTGCACCCTGCGGGGACACCCGCGTCCGCCGGTCGGAGCGCACGGAGAGCACCGCCGCCCCGACCCGGATTCCGGTGCGAGGCTACCCGGTCGGCGAGGAGCTGATCTCTCCGTGGCGGCTGCAGCGCGCGGTCCACCCGGCCGGGGTCACCTGCACGACCATCCGGCGCGCGCAGGACGAGCAGAACCGCGGCGGGTCGACCAGCTGCAGACGTCGCCGGCACACGATGTGGTCGCCGTCTCGCGTCGGCTTGCCGCAGTAGGAGCAGTACTCGTTCACAGCGTCTGGCTCAGTGCCTTGATGGGCATGCTCAGCTCCTCGAGCATGTCGAGGTCCTGGCTCGCCGGGCGGCCGAGGTTGGTCAGGTAGTTGCCCACGATGATCGCGTTGATGCCGCCGAGCATGCCCTGCTTGGCGCCCAGGTCGCCGAAGGTCAGCTCCCGGCCACCGGCGAAGCGCAGGATCGTGCGCGGCAGCGCCAGC
>DASYMV010000347.1:0-10298 GCA_036008865.1 Pseudonocardiaceae bacterium
GGGTCAGGAGCCGTGGTGGTCGGCGTCAGCGGAGCAGGGGAATGCACCCCTCCCGGCGGTCATCTGGATGCCACCGAGCACGTGTCGCATGAACAGCGGGTCGGAGTAGCTCTCCTTGGTGTGGCCCATGCCCGTGTACCAGGCGCGGCCGTTCTTCACCCGGTGGCACCAGCTGATCGGGTGGTCACCCATGGCGTCGGGGCCGGGGTCGTAGGAACTCTCGTCGAGCGTCGCCAGAACCTTCACGCCGACCTCGCGCGGGTTGGAGCGGTAGTTGTACCACTCGTCCCAGCGGGTCCAGTCGCTCGGAAGGCCCACGTTGGACGCGGCGTGGCTGTGCTCCACGTGGACAGTCGCGTTCTGCTGCGCCGGGTGGCTGAGGAAGTACGCACCCACCAGTTCGCCGAACCACGGCCAGGCGTAGCCCGAGTCCGCGGCGGCGTGGACGCCGACGAAGCCTCCACCGTGCTCGATGTAACGCTGGAACGCCGCCTTCTCCTCCGGCGTGCCCAGCGGATCACCGGTCGTGGACAGGAAGACGACCGCTTGATAGCGCTTCAGGTTGCGGTCGGTGAACAGCGAGTCGTCCTCGGTCGCGTCGACGGTGAACCGGTACTGCTTTCCCAGCTTCTCGATCGCGGCGATGCCGTCCGGGATCGAGTCGTGTCGGAACCCGGTCGTCTTGGAGAACACCAGCACTCGCATGTCGTTGTCCGCCTGCGCACCGACCGTGGTGAACAACGGGATCAGAAGAGCGAGCGCCACCACCAATGCGGGTAAGCGGCTCCTCGTTGTGGACATGGACCAACCTCCGTCACTTGTTCCCGTGGGCGTCACGCTGCCTGCGCGTCGACGCCGATCCAGGTGCTGTTCTGGGCTGCGCTCGCCGCGACGGCGGCGAGGACCTGCTGGACCTGCAATCCGTCGGCGAACGACGGCGCGGGGTCGGCACCCGTGCCGATCGCCTCGAGCAGGTCGCGGATCTCGTGGGTGAACGTGTGCTCGTAGCCGATCAGGTGGCCGGGCGGCCACCACCCCTCCAGGTAGGGGTGTGACGGCTCGGTGACGAGGATGCGACGGAACCCGGCCGTTTCGGCGTCGTCGGTGTGGTCGTGGAACCACAACTCGTTCATGGCCTCGAAGTCGAACGCCAGGCTGCCCTCGGAGCCGTTGATCTCGATGCGCATGGAGTTCTTGCGCCCGCTGGCGAAACGGGTCGCCTCGAAGCTGCCCAGTGCCCCCGAGGAGAACCGGGCGGTGAACAACGCGGCGTCGTCGACGGTGACCTCACCTCGTGCTGAGCCGCCCGGGGCCGACAGGCCGTCCGAGGAGTCCGGCAGGGGGCGCTGCTTCACGAACGTCTCGGTGATCGCGCTGACCCCGGTGATCCGCTGCCCGGTGGTGTACTGCGCGAGATCGACGATGTGCGAGCCGATGTCGCCGAGCGCACCGTAGCCCGCCTTGTCCGCATCCAGCCGCCAGACCAGTGGGAACTCCGGATCGACGATCCAGTCCTGCAGGTACTGGGCGCGCACGTGTCTGATCTCGCCGAGCCTGCCCGCCACGATCAACTGGCGGGCCAGCGCGATCGCGGGCACGCACCGGTAGTTGAAGCCCACCATCGACCGGATTCCCGACCGTGCCGCGCGTTCCGCGGCCTCGGTCATCGCAACCGCCTCGGCGACCGAATTGGCCAGCGGCTTCTCGCACAGCACGTGCTTGCCCGCTTCGAGCGCCGCGATCGCGATCTCGGCGTGGGTGTGGCCGGGCGTGCAGATGTCCACCAGGTGCACGTCGTCCCTGGCGATCAACTGCTTCCAGTCCGTCTCGACCGAATCCCAGCCGAGCCGTCGTGCCGCTGTCCCGGCGGCCGCCCGGTCACGGCCGCACAGGGCGGCCATGACCGGAGACACCGGCAGGTCGTAGACGCGTGCCACGGTGCGCCAGGCCTGGGAGTGCACGGCACCCATGAAGGCGTACCCCACCATCCCGATGCCCAGTGTCGGTTCGTTGTCCTCCATGGTCTCTCCGCTTCGTCATCTCCGCCGGCTGCTCACTCCGGCACCCTCATTCGAACGAGAAGGGCAGGTACTGGTCGACGTTGTCCTTGGTCACGACCGGCGAGAACAACGTGACCGAGGCCGGGATCGCCTGCTCCGTGAGGTCTCCCATGCCCTTGTTCTGGCCGAGCAACCGAGCGAGGCGGATCGCCGACGCCGACATCGTGGGCGGGTACAGCACCGTCGCCTTGAGAACACCGTCGTCGCGCTTGATGGCTTCCATCGCGTTCTTCGAGCCGGCGCCGCCGACCATCAGGAACCCCGACCGGCCGGCTTGCTGAATCGCTTGCAGCGCACCGATTCCCTGGTCGTCGTCGTGGTTCCACAACGCATCGAACTTGGGGTTCGCCTGCAGCAGCTCGGCCGTTCGCGATTGTCCGGTCTGGACGTTGAACTCCGCGGCCGCCCTGCCGATCTTCTTGATGCCGGGGAAGTTCGCCAGCGCGTCGTCGAACCCCTTGGTGCGCTGCTGGGTCAGCTCCAGGTTGTCGATGCCCGCGAGTTCGACGACGGTTCCCTTGCCGCCCAACTGCTTGGCGATGAAGTTGCCGGCGTTCAGGCCCATCCGGTAGTTGTCGCCACCGATCCAGGTCCGATAGGCCTGCGGCGAGTCGAAGATGCGGTCGAGGTTGATCACCGGAATGCCGGCGTCCATCGCCTTGCGGCCCGCGGGTGTCATCTGCTTGCCGTCAGCGGGAAGCACGACGAGCACGTCGACCTTCTGGCTGATCAGCGAGTCGATCTGGCTGGCCTGGGTAGCCGCGTCGTTGGAGCCCTCCGTGACGACGAGCTTGACGTCGGAGTAGCGGGTGGCCTCGTTCTTGGCGTTGACGTTGATGGCGTTCAGCCACCCGTGGTCGGCCTGAGGGCCCGCGAAGCCGATGGTGACGTTCTTGCCCTGCGCGGCGTTGCCGGCGTTCTGCGCGGGCGCGTTCGCCGTGGCCCCACTGGCGGGGTCGGAGTTGCTGGTGCAGGCGGCGAGAGCTCCTGCGCCGAGCGCCGACGCGCTGAGGAGGAAGCTTCGGCGGCCCAGGCCTTGTGGTCTCGAACTGGTCATCGTGGGGTCCTTTCGGTGCGGCGGTGAACCGGAAGAGTGCGTGCGGACCACGCCCTGCGGTTGCGTCACAGGCGCGGGAGTGGTGGAGGTGTCCGGGTTGGTGGCTGGGTCAGGTCTTGGCGTCACGCGCCTCGGCCCGTCGCTGGACGAGCACGGCTATGACGATGATCAAACCCTTGGCGATCTGCTGGACCGCCGTGGACAGGTTGTTGAGCGTGAACAGGTCGCTGATCGTGGTGAAGACGAGGACACCGAGCACAGATCCGACGAGAGTGCCCCGGCCGCCGGAGAGAAGCGTGCCACCGATGATCACCGCGGCGATCGCGTCGAGCTCGTAGAGGTTGCCGTTGGCGGAGGTGCCGCTGCTGGTGAGGATGACGAGCATGATGCTCGCGATGCCGCAGCAGAGCCCGGAGAGCACGTAGAGCATGAGGGTGTGCAGCTGAACGTTGAGGCCGGCGAGGCGAGCGGCCACGGGGTTGCCGCCGATCGCGAAGGTGCGCCTGCCGAAGGTGGTGCGGTTGAGCAGAATCCAGCCCAGCACCACCACGACCGCGAAGATGATCACCAGCGGGGGTACGCCCAGCACGTAGCTCTTGCGGTAGCCGAGGTCCACCAAGGCCTGGTTCGGGGTCGTGACGGTCTGCGTGCGCCCCTGCGAGATCTGGATGGCCAGCCCACGGGCGCCGGCGAGCATCGCGATGGTGGCGACGAAGGCGACCACCCTGCCGTAGGCGATGAGCAACCCGTTCACGAGGCCGCAGCCCACGCCCACGCACAGCGCGGTGAAGACGATGCCCCAGACGCCGAACGACTGCGTGGCCTTCGTGGTCGCCCACACCGTGGAGATCGCGACGATCGCGCCCACCGACAGGTCGATGCCACCACCGATGATCACGAACGTCATTCCGACGCTGATCACACCGATGATGGAGGCGAGCGTCAGGATCAGCACCAGGTTGTTCACCGACAGGAACTGGCCGGGCTTGGTGAACACACCCGCCAGGCACAGCAGGAGGAGTACGCCGACCAGACCCAGATTGCGCACCTCGCCGAGCCGCGCCCAGGCTGATCCCGTGCGCCTGGTGGCTGGTTCGGCGGTCTCGAGCGCGGCCGCTTCCACACGGCCGCGTTCGTCGACGGGGGGTGGCTGGCCGGCCACACCAGAATGCTCAGTCATGCCGCGCTTCCCTTCATGACCAGGTCGAGAATGGTGTGCTCATCGATGGCGCGGGCGTCCGCTTCGCGAACGACGCGCCCTTCTCGCAGGACGACCACGCGGTCCGCCAGGCCCAGCACCTCGGGAACCTCGCTGGACACCAGCACGATCGCGACGCCGGAATCGGCGAGCGACCGGATGACGCGGTAGAGCTCCGCCCGCGCGCCGACGTCGACGCCGCGGGTCGGTTCGTCGAGGAGCAGCAACCGGCATCCCCTGAGCAGCCACCGTGCGAGCACGGCCTTCTGCTGGTTGCCGCCCGAGAGCGTGCGCACGTCCCGGCGGATGTCGGCGGGCCGGACGTCGAGTTCCTCGCTGTGCTTGCGCGCGTCGAGGAGTTCTGCCCGCCGGTCGATGAATCCCAGGCGTGCGTAGCGCCCCAACGACGCCACCGAGATGTTGCGGGCGACGGAGTCGTGCATCAGCAGGGCCTGGCTCTTGCGCTCCTCAGGCGCGAGCCCGATGCCCGCGCGCACCGCAGCGGTCACCCGGCCCGGCGCGAGGGGTTTTCCGTCCACGGTGACGCGTCCTGCCGAGGGCCGGTGCGCACCGTAGACGGTCTCGAGGATCTCCGAGCGACCCGCCCCGACCAGCCCCACGAGGCCGAGGATCTCGCCCTCGCGCACGTGCAGCGACACGTCGTGGAAGGCGCCGGGCAGCGTGAGGCCGTCGACCTTCAGCACCTCGGGCCGGCCGTCGTGCGATCCGGGTTCAGGGCGCGCCGGGAAGACCTGTGCTGCCGCGCGTCCGGTCATGAGCGCCACGATCTGATCGGTCGGCGTCGTCCGAGCGGGCAGATCCGCGGCGACGGTGCGGCCGTCCTTGAGCACGGTGACGCGGTCGCCGATCTCCCGGATCTCGGCCAGCCGGTGGGAGATGTAGATGACGGCGACGCCGTGCGCGGTGAGATCCCGGATCACTCGGAAGAGGTTGGCCACCTCGTTGGACGCCAGCACCGCGGAGGGCTCGTCCATCACGATCACCTGTGCGTCGTGCGAGAGCGCCCTCGCCATGCTGACGATCTGCTTGCCCGCAGCGGACATCGACCCGAGCTCGCGTGCGGGCTCGATCTCCGGGTGCCCGAGCCGGACGAGCAGCTCGCGCGCTGCGGCGTTCATGGTGCTCCGCCGGACGAAGCCGAGGCGCGCCTGCTCGTGGCCGAGGTAGATGTTCTCGGCGACCGACAGGCCGTCGACCAGGTCCAACTCCTGGTAGATCGTCGCGATGCCTTGATGGACCGCGGCCGTCGGGCTGGTCAGCGACACCGGTTCTCCGCGCCAGCGGATCTCTCCGGCGTCGGGTTGGTGGGCGCCGGCGAGTACTTTGATCAACGTCGATTTGCCCGCGCCGTTCTGGCCGAGCAGGCAGTGCACCTCCCCGGCGCGCACCTGGAGGTCCACGCCGTCGAGTGCTCTGACGCCGGGGAAGTCCTTGGCTATGCCGTGCATCTGCAGCAGGGGCGTCATCGACGCTCCACCTCCACTTCGAAGGACCACTCGTCGCTACGCTGCGGACAGGACGTGATCGCTGATGAGCCAGGCCGCGCCGATCACGCCGGCGTCTCCGCCCAACTCGGACATCACGATCAGCAGATCGCCGGTGGCGAGCGGCAACGACCGCCGGTACACCACCGACCGCACCTCGGCGAGCAGCCCGTGGCCGAGACCGGACACACCACCTGCTATCACCACCAGGCCGGGGTTGAAGAAACTGACGAGACTCGCGAGCACCTGGCCGAGCCGCTGACCGCCCTGCCTGACCAGTTGCATGGCGACGGGGTCGCCAGCCGACACCGCTTCTCCGACGTCGACAGCCGTCAACGCCGCCTTGGACCCCAGCCGGTCGGCCAGCACCGATGAGGAGCCGGACCTCGCGGCGGCAGTTGCGTCACGGGCCAGCGCCGCACCACCGAAGTACGCTTCGAGACATCCGGTGTTGCCGCACGAGCAGAGCGGGCCCGCCTCGTCCACGCTGATGTGGCCGATGTCGCCCGCACTTCCGCTCACTCCCCGGTAGACCTTGCCGTCGGCGACGATGCCGCACCCGATCCCGGTGCCGATCTTGACGAGCAGGAAGTCCCGCACCCCGCGCGCCACCCCGGCGTGGGCCTCGCCGAGCGCCATGATGTCGACGTCGTTGTCGACCAGCACCGGGCAGCCCAGCTCCCTGCTCAGGGTGTCGCGCACCGGGAACCGGTCCCAGCCCGGCATGATCGGCGGAGCGACCGGAACGCCGTCCCGGAAGCTCACCGGCCCTGGAAGTCCGATGCCGAGGCCGTGGATCTCAGGCGCCAGGCCCTCGGCGCGCAGTTTCGCCAGCATCTCCAGAGCGCATCCGAGGACGATGTGCGGCCCGCTGCGGACGTCGACGGGTTCGGAGACCCGTCCCAGCACCTCGAGTTCAGGACCTGTGATCGCCACGTCGACCGACGTGGCACCGATGTCGATGCCCACGAACCGCAACTGGGAGGACAACCGCACCATCGAGGAACGGCGACCGCCTCGGGACGCCGCGAGGCCCGCGGTTTCCACGAGGCCGATCTCGACGAGCCGGTCGAGCTCCTCGGCCAGCTTGGAGCGCGACAACTGGACTTCTTCTCCGAGCTCG
Organism: Pseudonocardiaceae bacterium; assembly: GCA_036008865.1. Classification (GTDB taxonomy): domain Bacteria; phylum Actinomycetota; class Actinomycetes; order Mycobacteriales; family Pseudonocardiaceae; genus DASYMV01. The sequence continues at coordinate 6,944 of DASYMV010000347.1, forward strand.
GCTCGCGATCGAGGACCTCCGTCGCGCAGCAGCTGGACCAGACGCTCCTGGTGGACGTTCTCCGGATGCACGGTCAAGTGCCTCACGCCGCCCCACTTCCGGCATCACGTTCACGTCGTCCGTCGAGCGCACGCCGAGTGGATTCGAGCGCCGACCCGCGGACCCGGAGGGCACGAGGAAGCCCCTGGGCCACAACGACTTCAGTGCAAGTTGGAGTGAGGCCGACTCGAGTCTCGATCACCGGTTTGCCTCCTCCGCCATGGTTGAACAGGTTGTGACGCTAATCTCTTTCGCCAGAGATCGGATAGTCTTTTCGCTCGTTCAGACCAACTTTGTCCGGTACGCGCACAAAGTGGACAACCCCACGGACGCCGACGTTGGTCTGAATGACGGCAGGCCGGCTGATCCGTTCGGAGCCCGGCCCGATTTTCCTCGTCCACGCCTGCCGAAGGCGTCCGCGGCGAAGTCAAGAGGTCGTCAAAACGAACGCCGGGAGCGCCCGGAACGCGGCAATGACCGCAAGGCGGGCACAGCAGGTGGAGTGGACTGTGCAGGTGAGCTTCTCGCGTTGGCCGTCGCCACCGGTGCCAGGGGCGTTCGGGCTGCCCTTCGGTTGCACCGCGGGAGCCTTCGTCGTCCTGCTCGCCGTCGCGGGTGGTGCGACCCACCACCCGTCGTGGTCCTTGCTCGCTCTCATGGCGACGGTCGCAACCGCGGCCGTGACGACCACGGTTGCGGCGACGCTGGGCACGGCTGCGGTGTGCTGGGCCTGTCACGCGGGTTTCGTCCTGGGAAGGCGAGGCGAACTGGTGTTCACCACCAACTCGTTCCTCGCCGCCGTCGCACTCGTGTCGACGGCCGTCGTCATCTCGGCTGTCGCCGGAGAGTGGCGGGCTCTTCATCGGCGCACGGTTCAGCGCCGCCTCGCGCTGGCGCTGATCCCCTCGCAGAGCAGGTCGGAAGCGGCTGTCGGCTCCGCCCCGACTCCGCGTCCACGCGCTGATCACCGCGTGCGGGCCCGCACCGGGCGATCTTGACGCGATCTTTGCGCCCCACGGCCCCATCCTTGCGCCGGCTTGAGGCCACCCCACCCGGCGGACACCTACCGTACGGTTGGGTCGCGCCGTGCTCCCGGACCGCGAAACGTTGCTCGCCGTCGGACGAGTCCAGGTTTCAAGTCGTCGTCTCAGGTCGACGTCTTCTGGGGCGCCAACTCTGCTGCGGCCCTGCGACGCGCACAGGTCGTGCCGCCACCAGTCACCAGGGCCGTGGAGTCGGAAGCGAGGATCACCGTGTTCGGCGTGCTGAAACGCCTGCTCGTCGGCCGTCCGCTGCGAAGCGGAAGACTGGGCGACACGCTGCTGCCCAAGTGGCTGGCGCTGCCGGTGTTCTGCAGCGACCCGATCTCGTCGGTCGCCTACGCCACCGAACAGATCCTGCTCGCCCTGGCGCTGGGAGGAGCCGGATACCTCTCGCTCTCGATGCCGGTGGCCGGTGCCGTGGCACTGGTGCTGGTGGTCGTCGTGGTGTCCTACCGCCAGACCTGTCACGCCTACCCGAGCGGTGGCGGCGCGTTCGTCGTCAGCAAGGAGAACCTCGGCGAGACCGCCGCTCTGACGGCCGGCGCGGCGCTGCTGGTCGACTACGTGATGACGGTGGCCGTCTCCGTCGTCTCCGGCGTCGTGGCGATCACCTCGGCCTTGCGCTTCCTCGCCCCGCACGCGGTCGCGATCTCGACCGGGTTCGTGGTGCTGATCGCACTGGTGAACTTGCGCGGGGTCAAGGAGTCCGGCAAGTCCTTCGCCATCCCGACCTACACCTTCATCGTCCTGACCTTCCTCATGTTCGCCGTGGCCCTCGTGAAGGACGTCGGCGGACATCTGCCCCTGGCGGAGACGGCCGGTCTGCCGGTCGAGCAGGCCACGAGGGCCGGAGGCCTGTTCACCCTCGTGCTGGCCGCCCGAGCGTTCGCCTCCGGCAGCACCGCGCTGACCGGCGTGGAAGCGATCAGCAACGGCGTGCCCGCGTTCCGCCGTCCCAAGGCGCGCAACGCCGCCGCGACATTGGTGATGATGGGCACGATCGCCATCGTCATGTTCACCGGCATCACGCTGCTGGCCGTGCACCTGGACGCCCGTGCGCTGCCCGACGGGAACCCGTCGGTCATCTCCCAGGTCGCCGCCAGCGTGTTCGGGCACGGATCCCCGATCTTCTACCTCTTCCAGGCCGCCACCGCGGGAATCCTCGTCCTGGCCGCGAACACCGCGTTCAACGGCTTCCCCGGACTGGCGTCGATCCTGGCCAGAGACCGGTACCTGCCTCGTCAGATGCACAACCGCGGCGACCGGCTGGTGTTCAGCAACGGCGTGCTCCTGCTCGCGGCGTGCGCGGTGGCGCTGATCGTGCTGTTCGACGCGAACATCGACAAGCTCATCCAGCTCTACATCATCGGGGTGTTCACGAGCTTCACGTTGAGCCAGGCCGGCATGGTGGTGCACTGGAAGCGCGAACTGGCCACCACCGTCGACCGCGCGCAACGCCGCAGGATTCGCGGCTCGCAGGCGATCAACGCCGTCGGGACCGTGCTGACCGCCTTGGTGCTGGCGGTCGTGTTCGCCACCAAGATCGTGCACGGCGCCTGGCTGGCGGTCGCGGCGATGGTCGTGCTGTTCTTCCTGATGCGGGGCATCAACCGCTACTACGGCAGGATCGAGGCGGAGGTGACGCCCACCGACTGGTCCCCCACGCTGCCGCCGAGGGTGCACGCGGTCGTGTTGGTCTCCCGCCTGCACAAGCCCGCCCTGCGAGCGCTGGCCTTCGCCAAGGCCACGCGACCGGACGACCTCACGGCAATCACCGTCGACATCGACGAAGCCGACACGCGCCGACTCCTGCGCGAATGGGACGCCCGGGACATCCGGACGCCGCTGGTGGTGCTCAGCTCGCCCTATCGCGACATCAGCCGACCGATCATCGACCACGTCAAGCGACTGCGCGGCCTCGACCCGCACGGGGTGGTGAGCGTCTTCGTCCCCGAGTACGTCGTGCCCCGCTGGTGGCAGAACGTGCTGCACAACCAGAGCGCGTTGCGGCTGAAGTACCGGCTCCTGTTCACCAGGGGTGTGGTCGTGATCAACGTGCCGTACCACATCGGACGCACGGACATGGGCTGGCTGACCAGCGACCGCCGCGACACGGACCGGCCGCAGGAAGACACCGGCCGATCACGGCGATCGCGTCACGCCACGCCGCCCCGCTCGTAGGGCAGTTTCTCCCCCGCCTCGACGGCGAACGGCAGCCGGTTCTCCCGCGGGGGCACCGGGCAGGTGGCGAAGTCGGTGAAGGCGCACGGCAG
>DASYMV010000348.1:0-10481 GCA_036008865.1 Pseudonocardiaceae bacterium
GAAGTCGGCGAGCCTGCGGTGCTCGGTGTGGCCGTGGAGTTCGCGGTCCTCGACGCCCTCCATCTGGCGAAGCCGCAACGCTGTGGCGTAGAGGGCGTCCGCCGTCTGGTCCCAGATCCGGCTCCCCGCCGGGTGGTTGAGCGGCACGTCGACGAACGGCCCGTGCAGCCAGGCCCTCCGCAGCTCTGCGTCCACTTCGACCCTGAGCACTCCGCAGACGCGACCGGAGTCGTCAGTCGCCAGCACGGTGCAGGCGGCCCAGTCGGGCTCGAAGTCGGCGAGCTCCTCGGTGAGCTCTGCGGCGGTCTCACCGAGGTAGCCGATGTGGTGCGCGGTGTCGGCCTGCAGCCGCACGAGCAGCGCCAGCACGGTGCTGAGGTCGGTCTGCTCGGCGAGACGGATGTCGTACATGCCCGAAATACTCACCCTCGAACCTGCCGGAAGCGAGGGAGTTTCTCCAGATGAACAGCACCGACCTGGCCGCGGTCGTCGCGGAGTGCACGGCTCACCTGCGTTCGGCGTTGGACGCCGACTGGGTCGCGGACATCCCCGGCATGGAGTGGACACCCGCCAAGGCCGTCGCGCACATCGCGGAGGGGCTGCTCTGGTACTCGACGGACTTCGCCGCTGGACCACGTGAGCTGAGCACGATGCAGATGGGAGTTGCGCCGGAGAAGTCCCCGGAGGAACTCGTCGCGACCGTCGAGGCGTTCGGAACCGTCCTCGTCCGGGTGCTCGAAGGAGCTGCCGAAGGAGCCCGCGGGTGGCATCCGATGGGCATGGCCGACGCGTCCGGGTTCGCCGCGATGGGCTGCGACGAACTGCTCGTGCACACCTGGGACGCCGCGGAGGGCTTGAGGCGGCCGTTCACGCCGTCGGCGGGGCCGGCCGAGCGGACGCTCCGTCGGCTGTTCCCGTGGGCGCCGGACGATCACGACTCGTGGACCACGCTGCTGTGGGCGAACGGTCGCGCCGACCTGCCCTGCCGCCCGCGCCAGGTCAACTGGCGCTGGCACTGCGCACCTCTGTCCGAACGCGACTCGTGAGTGGTTGCGAGCGTCATGACGCTCCTCATCACTCACGTACCCTGAACAGCAGGAACAGGCACCCGCTCGCCCCCAGCCTTCACGTCGCAGCACTGCGGAGACCTCGGAGGCAACTGCGCACGGGTTGGTGTGCACGTCATGCCAGCCGTACACGAGTGGCGCTCGTCCCTGCAGCTCGGCTGCGTTGTCCCGGCGCCGATCCCGAAACGCGACGCCGGGCGGCCAGTGGTGTCCCTCACCGTCCAGCCGCACCGTCAGCCGAACGCCGATGTGGTCGTAGGTGGCGTCCTCGTACAGCCGACGACCGTCCACTTCGAACGGTGTCTGGCGCGCCGCCATCGGCGGTCCGTGCGCCATCTCCACGCGGGTCGAGTACTCGTACTCCAGCGCCGACGTGACCCCGCTGGGGAACACCTCGACAGCTCCTTTCAGTGCGGCGCGCGGGCCGTCCGGCGTGGAGGAGGGCGGCGATCAACTTCGTGTCGCGCGGCAGAGGCCCTGTGAAGCACGCGTACACCCCGCGCAGCACGCGCTGCCAACGTCGAGCCGTACCTGAGCTTCGATCACGTCCTTGGTAACGCCTTGTCGCAGCCAGATTGTGGTCACCAAGCCATGACGGTCGGAGAATTCCCCCGCTCCGTCCCTCCTGCAGCGAGTGTCGAACCGCTCGATCACCTGCGTCACCACAACCTCGGCACCTGTGGACGACTGGCGGCTCATCGGCCCTGGTGAACGCACGTGAGTGTTTCGGAGTGCTGCAAGCCTCCGAAACACTCACGACATCGCGGAGACGGTGGTGCACAGCAGCGTGTGATCGTCTTAATGTCGGACGCATGACGGCCACCGATCAGGTTCTCGACATCCCGTTCGACGACGCCTTCCAGTTCGACCCGTCCCCGACCTGGCAACGGCTGCGCGAGCACACCCCGGTGGTGCGGGTGCGCACCCTCGCGGGCGCGATCGTGTGGCTCGTCACGCGCTACGACGACGTCAAGCTCGTGCTGGCCGACCCCCGATTCTCCCGCGCGGGGACGGTTGCCGCCGGTGCACCGCAGGTCGCGGTGTCGCGGCCACTGCCGAACACGCTGCCGACCACCGATCCACCGGAGCACACCCGGCTGCGCAAGCTCGTGTCCGGCGCCTTCGCACACCGCCGGATCGAGCAGACACGACCGTGGGTCCGCACGCTCGCCGAGCACCTCGCCGAGGACGTCGAACGCGCCGGGGACGGCGCGGACCTGCGGCAGCTCTTCGCACTGCCGCTGCCGATCCAGGTGATCTGCCACTTGCTCGGGGTTCCCTACGCCGACCGCGACCGCTTCCGCGCGTGGACCGAGCTGGCGTACAGCATGTCGATGTCCGAGAAGCGGCAGGTCGACGCCGCCATGACCAGCCTGATGGACTACATGGCGGATCTGGTGTCGGAGAAGTCGTGCGACACGAGCGGCGAACCGCGCGACCTGATGGACGAACTCGTCCGCGCCGGCGGGGAGGGCGACGCGCTCAGCGAGGACGAACTCGTCGCCTTCGCGTTGAACCTGCTGGTGGCGGGGCACGAGACGTCGGCCAACCAGATCGCCAGCTTCGTCGCCACGCTGCTGCGTGAACCGGAACAGTGGGACCGCCTGGTCTCCGACCGTGACCTGGTGCCGTCCGCGGTCGAGGAACTGTTGCGGTTCAACCGGCTCAGCGAGGTCGGTCAGCTCCGCGTCGCCACAGTGGACGTCGAGATCGCCGGCACGACCATCCGGGCGGGCGAGGGCGTCATGGCCGCCATCGGCTCGGCGAACCGCGATCCCCGCGCATTCCCCGAACCTGACACCCTGGACCTCGCCCGCAAGCCCAACCAGCACTTGGCGCTGGGCAACGGGGCGCACTTCTGCCTCGGTGCGCAACTCGCCCGCATCGAGTTGCAGGAGGCACTGCACGCCCTGCTCGAGCGGTTCCCCGCCATGCGACTGAGCGTGCCGGCCGAGGAGTTGCCGTGGCGACGCGTCCTGGTCAGCGGTCTTGCGGAACTTCCGGTGCGATTGCGGTGATCGGTACGTCCTCGCAGGGTTCCCGAAATGATCGAGCGCGGGCTTTGTGAGCAGGACGGGCTTGCAGGTGAACAGTGGGTGGGAGACCCTTCACAGGTGAGTGAGGAAACGATCCATCTCGAACTCAACGAATCCGGTGTTGCGGTAGACCTCCCATTGCCTTCGAATCAGCGCGACCAGGTGCAGGGAGTTCCTTACCGGCCGGTCGAGTTCCGTGACGACGATCTGCCCGCAGCGCTGGAGCGCGCGGCTTCCTGGTTGCGGCAGACGCAGGAGTGGTTGGGCGAGCCGGTTGACGTGATCGCGGTCCACCTGGATTACGACGACCGCAGGGGCTCGCCGTACTACGACCTCAAGCTCCTGTGCAACGAGGAGGACCTCGCGGGTGCGCCGCGGGCGCTCCGCAAACGTGACGGTGGTTCTACCGACCGATAGCAGATCCCAGCTACCGTTCGGTCATGTCAGATCGCGTGTATCCCCCGGTGATCGCCGCTGCGAAGCTCATGTTCCGCGTGCTCGACATGCGGATCCGGGTGGAAGGGGCGCACCACGTCCCCCGCGAAGGTGGGGCGGTGCTGGCGAGCAATCACGTCAGCTACCTCGACTTCATCTTCGCGGGTTTGGGTGCGCAGCCCTCCAAGCGCCTCGTGCGCTTCATGGCCAAGCAAGAGGTGTTCGCGAACAAGATCGCCGGTCCGCTGATGCGAGGGATGCACCACATCCCGGTCGACCGGAGCGCGGGCCAGGCCTCCTACCGTGAGGCTCTGGCCGCGCTCCGGGCGGGCGAGATCGTCGGGATCTTCCCCGAGGCGACCATCAGCCGGTCGTTCACGGTCAAGGAGCTCAAGTCCGGGGCGAATCGCCTCGCCGGCGCCGCCGGGGTGCCGTTGATCCCCCTCGCGCTGTGGGGCACTCAGCGGCTGTGGACCAAGGGGCGCCCCAAGACGCTGACCAAGCGGCACGTGCCGGTCTCGATCATCATCGGCGAGCCGCTGCACCCGCAGCGGGGGGACGATCACGACGCGGTCAACGCTGAACTCCACCGCCGCATGCAGGCCCTCCTGGACCGCGCTCAGAGCGAGTACCCGGACCAGCCCGCCGACGACGAGAAGTGGTGGCTGCCCGCGCACCTCGGTGGCACCGCCCCCACCCCCGCCGAAGCGGTCGAGCTGGACTCGGCTTCGCACCGGGAGCGCTGACACACGGCGTTTGCGCTCGAAACATGCCATACTGTTACCAGGAGGAGCTTCATGTACTCCCCACGCGCGTGTCACATCGATGGCCGCGCTCATCCGCCGCAGTCACCCCACCGTTCCGGTGGCGCGTGGCCGGCAAGGAAAGGCGAACCATCATTTCAGTGATTCCAGACCAGGTCACCTGGTCCCACGAGGTCCTGTTCGTGCAGCCCGTTCAGCAGGATGAGGACGAGCCGCAGGCCGACGTCGTCCGCATCCCGTTGGCGCGGCCGCAGTACGCGAACCTGTTCCACGCTCCGCCGAGCGACGCCGCTGACGGGTTCGAGGACTCCGAGTTCGACTCCTACGAGATCCGGGCGACCCGGCCGCAGTTCCCACGCCGGTCCCGCCAGGGCTACCGGCCCAACCGCTCCCGCGCGAGCTGAATCACGCGGGGTCCTCATCAGGGGTCGCCGTCGATACCGCAGCGGGTGCCGCTGTCGCGGCCGGAGCGGGCTTCTCGCCACGGCCGCGCAGGCGCTGTGAGATCACCTGGCTGATGCCGTCGCCGCGCATGCTCACGCCGTACAGCGCGTCGGCGATCTCCATCGTCGGCTTCTGGTGCGTGATGATCAGCAGCTGCGACCGCTCGCGAAGCTGTTCGAACAGGCCGATCAGCCGGTGCAGGTTGGTGTCGTCGAGCGCGGCCTCGACCTCGTCCATCACGTAGAACGGCGAGGGCCGGGCGCGGAAGATCGCGACCAGCATCGCCACCGCGGCCAGGGACTTCTCGCCTCCGGAGAGCAGCGACAGCCGCTTGACCTTCTTGCCCGGCGGCCGCGCCTCCATCTCGATGCCGGTGGTCAGCATGTCGTCGGGCTCGGTGAGCACGAGCTTGCCCTCCCCGCCGGGGAAGAGCGTCCGGAAGACGATCTCGAACTCCCGCGCCACGTCCACGTAGGCCGCCGTGAAGACCTCGAGGATCTTGTCGTCGACCTCCTTCACGACGGTGAGCAGGTCGCGGCGGGTGGCCTTGATGTCCTCGAGCTGGTTGGACAGGAACTTGTACCGCTCCTCCAGCGCGGCGAACTCCTCCAGCGCCAGCGGGTTCACCTTGCCCAGCAACGACAGGTCGCGCTCCGCGCGCTTGGCACGGCGGGACTGGGTGTCGCGGTCGTACGGCATCGGCTGCGGCGCCGAAACCTGTTCGCCGCGGTCCTTGGCCGCCTCGTACTCCGCCATCTCGGCCTGACTCGGCGGGATCGGCACATCCGGGCCGTACTCGGCGACCAGGTCGACGAGTCCGATGCCGAAGTCCTCGGCGATCTTGGCCTCGAGCTGCTCGATGCGCAGCCGCTGCTCGGCGCGCAGCACCTCGTCGCGGTGCACGGCGTCGGTCAGCTTCTCCAGCTCGCCGGACATCTCGCGCACGAGGTTGCGGACCTGTCCGAGCAGGGTTTCGTGCTGCGCGCGCCGTTCCTGCGCGACATCGCGTTCCCGTGCGGCCCGCTGCAATGAAGCCCCGATGCGCTCCAGTGCGATCTCGCCGCCCCGCACGACGGTGTTGGCGACGGTCGCGCCGTGCGTACGCGCCGAACGTGCCCGCTGCGCGCGCTCCCTGGCCTCGCGTTCCGTGCGAGCCGCACGGCGCAACGCGTCGGCCTTGCCCTGCAACGCCCGCGCACGCTCCTCCGCTGTGCGCAACGCCAGCCGAGCGTCCATTTCGCCCTGACGTGCCCCCGCCAGCTCGGCTGCCGCCTCGTCGCGCTGGGTCGTGTCCGGCTCGTCCTCCAGCGGCTGCTCCTCGGCGACGAGAAGGCGCTCCTCGAGCTCACCGAGCTTGAGCAGCGCTTCCTCGCGGGACTGCTCCACCTTCGCCCGCTGGCCGCGAATCCGCTCGACCTCCGCCTCGGCGGACCTCACGGCCTGCGCCAGGCGGTTCAACCGCTCCGAGGAGCGGGCTCGCCGGACCTTGGCCTCGTTGAGCGCCTCCTTGACGGCGCCGACCTCGGCACGCCTGGCCTGCTGCTCGGCACGGGCACCTTCGAGCGCGGCACTGGAGTGTTCCGCGGCGTGCTGTGCCGCGGCGAGCTTCTCCTCGGCCTCGTCGACGGCGGCCTGGATCTCGATGACGCTCTGGCTGCGGCCGGAACCACCGATCGCCCAGTCGGCACCGAACAGGTCGCCCTCGCGCGTCACGGCTCGCGCAGCGGGATGTCCCGCCACGAGGTCGCGTGCGGAGCCCAGGCCGTCCACGACGGCCAGACGGTCCAGTGCCCTGTGCAACGCGGGACGAAGTGCCTCGGGTGCCTGCACGAGCTCCACGGCCCAGCGGGCGCTACCGGGAAGTGCGGGCCAGGACGAGGTGTCCACAGCAGACCCGGAACCACCGATCAACACGCCGGCGCGCCCGGAGTCGCTCTCCTTCAACAGCTCCAGTGCGGACAGCGCGTCCTCGCCCCCGGACACGGCGACCGCGTCGGCGACAGGGCCGAGCGCCGCGGCCATCGCGACCTCGAAGCCGGGCTCCACGGTCAGCAGCGCCGCCACCGAGCCGAGCAGACCCGGCAACCTCGACCCGGCCGCGAGCAGAGCTCCGGCACCGTCCTTCCGGGTCAGTCCCAGGGAGAGCGCGTCGACCCGCGCCTTCCACGACGCGATGTCCCGCTCGGCCGTGCGCTCGGCCGTGACCAGCTCCTCGACGCGGTTCTTGGCCGCCTCGTTGGCCTGGACCGCCTGCTGGTGGCGTTCGTCGAGGCCGAGATCACCTTCGTCCTCGGTACCGGTGGTGGCTTCTTGCTCGGCGAGTTCCAGCTGCGCGATCTCGGCGCGCTCGGAGGCCTCGGCGAGCGTGCTCGACAACCGCTCGATCTCTTCGGCGGTGGCATTCGTCTTGCTGCGCAGCGCTTCCACCTGGCCGGACAACCGGACCAGTCCCTCGCGGCGATCGGCGATCGCGCGCACCGCGGCGAGGTGCGCCTTCTCCGCGGCGGTGACCATTCGCTCCAGCTCGGTGCGGATCTCGACGGCCTCGGCCAGGCCGATCCGCGCCTCGGTGACGCCCTCCTGCAGTTCCAGCTCCAGCGCGGCGGTCTGCTCCGCCTCCGCCTCCAGCTCTTCCGGATCGCGGCCGCCGCGCGGCGTCTCCACCTCGGCGGACAGATGGCGGGCGCGCTCGACGGCGAGCCGCACGGTGCCGCGCAGCCGCTCCTCCAGAGCGGACAGCCGGTACCAGGTGTCCTGCGCACGGGAGAGCGTCGGCGTGTCGGCGGCGACCAGCTCCTCGAGCTCGTTCTGCTGGTACTGCGCGGTCTGCAGGGCCTTCTCGACCTCCGCGCGCCGCGCGCGCGCGGAGGCCTCGTCGGCCTCTTCGCGCGCCAGCTCGCTGCGCCGGGTCACGAGATCGTCGGCGAGCAGGCGCATCCGGGCGTCACGCAGTTCGGACTGCACGGCCTGCGCGCGCCGCGCGATCTCGGCCTGCTTGCCCAGGGGCTTGAGCTGACGGCGCAGCTCGGCGGTGAGGTCGGTGAGGCGGGTCAGGTTGGCCTGCATCGCCTCCAGCTTCCGCAGCGCCTTCTCCTTGCGCTTGCGGTGCTTGAGGACGCCCGCGGCCTCCTCGATGAAGGCACGGCGTTCCTCGGGCTTGGACTCCAGGATCGAGGCCAGTTGCCCCTGGCCGACGATGACGTGCATCTCGCGGCCGATGCCGGAGTCGGACAGCAGTTCCTGGATGTCCATCAGGCGGCAGGAACTGCCGTTGATCTCGTACTCGTTCGCGCCCTCGCGGAACATCCGCCGGGTGATCGAGACTTCGGTGTAGTCGATGGGCAGCGCGCCGTCGGAGTTGTCGATGGTCAACGTCACCTCGGCACGGCCGAGCGGAGCTCGCCCCGACGTGCCGGCGAAGATGACGTCCTCCATCTTGCCGCCACGCAGGTCCTTCGCGCCCTGCGTGCCCATGACCCACTTCAGCGCGTCGAGCACGTTGGACTTGCCGGAGCCGTTCGGTCCGACCACGCAGGTGATGCCGGGCTCGAAGCGCAGCGTCGTCGCCGAGGCGAAGGACTTGAAGCCCTTCAGCGTCAGGCTCTTGAGGTGCACGTCGCGCTGCCCTCTCCGTTACCACCGGTGGATCCCTGTCCAGCAGAGGGTACCGGTGCGTGGCACGCCCCTCTTGGAGGCGGGGCCGCTGACCAGCGGATCATCGTCGCAAGGTGACGAGAACGCGCATGTCGGCGATCACCTCCAGATAGTCGATCTGGTCGGCCGAGAACGACGTGGAGGCGGGGATCTGCTCACCCTCGGTGTAGCTCGTGCCCCACCAACCGCCGACCTCGGACCGGCCGGACTGGTCGTGGACGACGAGTTTGCAGCGCAGACCCGGTGGGACGCCGTTGAGTTTGAGCTGCACCTCGGTCCCCCAGGGCTGCTTCGCCATCGCGGCGGTCGCCTTGGCTCCGGTCGTCTGGTCGGACGCGGACCAGGTCACCGGCGCGACGGCGGGCGAGCCGGTGCCGTCCAGCAACCGGGGAAGGAGCACTCCGGCCACGATGAGCAGCACCACCAGCACGCCTGCCGCTGCCAGCGCGAGTCGCCGCCGCGGACCAGGCGAGCCGGGTGCGCGCTCCGGGGCCGGTGGAGGGGCGGCGACCTGCTGCCAGGGGACGGGTTCGTGCGGTTGTTGCAGATCGGCGAGGTTGACCTGCCCGAGAAGACCGGGAAGCGGGGCCAGCCTGACCAGCTCGTCGCGGCAGACGCGGCAGTCCCCCAGGTGGCGTTCGAACGACGAGCGCTCGCCCGGTTCGAGCGATCCGAGCAGGTAAGCGCCGAGGGACACGGTGTGGACGCAGTTCACGACTCGGTCACCCCCCGCTCCTCCAGGGCGTCGCGCAGCGCCCGCAGCGCGTAGAAGCAGCGCGACTTGACCGTCCCCGCCGGAATCCCGAGCACGGCGGCGGCCTCGGTCACGGTGCGACGGTGGTAGTACAGCTCGACGACCACGCTGCGGTGATCGGCGGTCAGGGCGCGCAGGGCTTCGGTGATCTGCCAGGCTTGCAGCACGTGGTCCACCTCGTCGCGCACCGGTGGGAGATCAGCCGGTTCGATCGGTACCTCGGCGCCCCTGGCGTCCCGGCGCCGGTAGCCGGAGATCACCAGGTTCCGGGCGACGGTGTACAGCCAGGGTCCCGCCTGCTCCGGCGAGAGTTCGTCGGAGTGACGCCACGCGCGCAGCAACGTCTCCTGCACGATGTCCTCCGCGTACTGGTAATCCCCGCCCACCAGGCGCAGGACGTAGTTGAGCAGCGGACCGCGCCAGCGGCCGTACAGCTGTTCGACGACGTCCTCGCCCCGGCTCACACCTGGTTACTACGCCACCGCGGGCACATCGGTTCATCCGATGAACCGGCGCCACTCCAACGGCAGCGGCCGACACCGCGGCGGCGTCAGCGCTCGACGAAGCCGGACAGGTTGCCTCTGGGTTCCGACCAGCGCTCGACGACGGTGGTGACCTGGCCGGGGGTGTCTCCGGAGCGCAGGGCGTCGAGCAGGCGCCGACAGGACTGCTCGTCCCCCTCGACGATGACCTCCACCCGGCCGTCACGGAGGTTGGACGCACTGCCGGCGAGCCCGAGTTCCAGCGCTCTGGCGCGCGTCCACCAGCGAAAACCGACACCCTGGACCTCGCCGCGCACCCACGCGGTGAGCCTCACGTTCTGGTCTTCTGAAGCCACACCGGAAATGCTGCCAGAGCATGCGCGACCCGTTTGAGCGTCACCTGATGGTGGTACGGTGCGCGACCGTGAGCGCCCACGGGAGTAACCGAACCCCTGTCACCGGCGCTCACCGGGCCTGCTGATCGGCGCGGCCGGCGGAGCCAGGACACCCGTGGCCGGTACTGGACCCGAGGACTTCGGTCGGTGGCTGACCTCGAGGAGATCGCGTGAACGACGAGCTGAACGACTCCCCTGACAGGAGCCGGCCGCGACCGCGCCTGGCGCCGCAGGTCGTGCTCGCCGTGGCGGGGGTGGTGGTCGCGACCCTGTTCGCCGCGGTGGCGACGATCGCCACAGGCCAGAGCGAACAGGCCGCACCCGCGGAGAACCCGCAGCCACGGGAGGACGTGGTGTCCAAGGGCAGCCTCACCACGTCCGCACCGCGGTTGACGACGACGGCCGCGAGCCCTGTGTCGTCGAGTTCGGCCGAGTCGGTGTCGGAGGAGT
>DASYMV010000349.1:0-3505 GCA_036008865.1 Pseudonocardiaceae bacterium
GGACTCCTTGCAGTCCACGTGGTAGATCCGGTCCTTGAAGTCCCACAGGAAGCCGACCGGGTCCAGTTGCTGCCAGACGAAGTGCGAGGGATCGAAGTTCAGCCCGAACGCCTCGCGGTGCCCGATGGCCTCCAGCGTGCATTGCGTCGTCCAGTAGTCGTAGGCGATCTCCGACGGGTGCACCTCGTGCGCGAATCGCACGCCCACCTCGTCGAAGGTGTCCAGGATCGGGTTCCACCGCTCGGCGAAGTCGGCGTACCCGCGCTCGATCATCTCCGGCGGTACGGGCGGGAACATCGCCACGGTGTGCCAGATCGACGAGCCGGTGAAGCCGACGACTGTGCGCACACCCAGTTTCGCCGCGGCCCGCGCGGTGTCGCGCATCTCCTCGGCAGCTCGCTGCCGCACTCCCTCGGGCTCACCGTCTCCCCAGATCCGTGCGGGGAGGATGTTGCGGTGCCGCTCGTCGATGGGGTGGTCGCAGACGCACTGTCCGACGAGGTGGTTGGAGATCGTCCACACCTTGAGGTTGTGCTTGTCCAACAGATCCAGTCTGGACTGCACGTAGGCGTCGTCGGCCAGGGCCTTGTCCACCTCGAAGTGGTCACCCCAGCACGCGATCTCCAGTCCGTCGTAGCCCCATTCCGCGGCCAGCCGGCACACCTCTTCGAACGGCAGGTCCGCCCACTGGCCGGTGAACAGGGTCAGGGGTCGTGCCATGGTTCCTCCTCATCGAACGGGCGGGGTGGCTGCGCCGGGCACCAGCGCGGCGAGGTCCAGCAACATGTCCTTGACGTCGGTCGCGGCGACCCGGTCGCGGGCGAGCCGCGGGTCGGAGCAGAGCAGCACCGGTCCGTCGCGCTCGTCGTCGGGCAGCCTGCCGTGACTGCCCCGCACGCACGACGGGTCGAGCGGCACGACCTGCATGGAGTAGCGCAGGCCGAGCTTCTTCTTCACCAGCGCTCCGGCAGCGCGCAGCTTGACGCGGGGATCAGCCGGGTCGAGGAAGAGCTCGGCCGGGTCGTACCCCGGTTTGCGATGGATCTCCACGCTGCGGGCGAAGTCGGGGGCGTGGGAGTCGTCGAGCCAGTAGTAGTAGGTGAACCACGAGTCGGGCTCTGCGACCGCGACGAGATCACCTGCTCGCTCGTGGTCCACTCCCAGGGCCGCCTGCCCGGTGCGGTCGAGCACCTGATCCACACCCGGCAACTCGGTCACGATGTCTCGCACCCTGCGAAGATCGGCCGCGTCCCGCACGTAGAGGTGCGCGACCTGGTGGTCCGCGACCGCGAACGCCCTCGACGTCCACGGATCCAGGTACTCCATGCCCACTTGCGTGTGGACGTTGAGCAGACCCTCACGACGCAACGCGCGGTTGACGTCGACGGGCCGCCTGGCCGCCGTGATGCCGTACTCGGACAGCGCCACCACGACCGCGTCGCGCGCCCGCGCCGCGTCGAGCAGAGGCGCCAGTGCCGCGTCGACCTCCTGTGCCGCCGCGACGGCCTCGGGCCCGTCCGGGCCGTAGCGCTGCAGGTCGTAGTCCAGGTGAGGCACGTACACCAGGAGGAGGTCCGGCGCGTGGGTGGTGAGAACTCGCCGGGCGGCCTGGACGATCCAGTTCGAGGAGGCGATGGACGCGGTCGGGCCCCAGTACTGGAACAGCGGGAACTCCCCCAGCTCACCGGTGAGTTCGTCGTGCAGAGCTGGCGGCCAGGCGTAGCAGTCCGGGGACTTCCGGCCGTCGGCGTGGTAGATCGGCCGCGGGGTCACGGTCAGGTCGGTCGTCGCCCCCATCGCGTACCACCAGCACACGTTGGCCGCGCGGTATCCGGGAGCGGTGCGACGGGCCGCCTCCCAGACCTTCTCCCCGCGCACCAGGGCGTTGTGCTGACGCCACAGGAAGACCTCACCGAGGTCGCGGAAGTACCAGCCGTTGCCGACGATTCCGTGTTCGCGCGGCTGCAGACCGGTGAGCAGGGTGGACTGCACCGAGCAGGTCACCGCCGGGAAGACGGTCGCCAGCGGAGCGGTGAATCCCTCGGCTGCCATCCGTCGCAGGTTGGGCATGTGCGGCAGAAGCCTCGGTGTCAGACCGACGACGTCGATGACCACGAGCGGGCGAGAACTCATCGGGTGATCTCCTCAAGTCCCAGTGCCAGCAGTTCGCGGCGCGTCCACTCGAGTTCGGCGGCCAGTCCCTCGACCAGTCCGCGCACGTCTCGAGGGCGTTGCGCCTCGGGCAGCACCTGCCACGTGTACGTCTCGACCTCCAAGTGGTCCGTCAGCGACTCCGGGCCGCCGACCAGCGCGCGCAGCGCGTCGACGACGACAGGTCTGGTGGTCGACAGCGGTGGGACGGCGTCGTCGTGAAGTGGCACGTGGAAGTGCACGCGCCACGGCTCTTCCCCGGTCAGTCCTCCGGCACCGGAGAGCGCTTCACCGAGGTCGTCGGTCCCGTGCAACCGTCGCGACCGTGCCTGCCTGGTCTGGTGGAGGAACCTCGGCTCGACGAACGAGCCCAATGCCTCGCGCGTCGAGGGGTCAGCCGCGTCGTCGGCCTGCAGGGCGCAGGAGACCTGCGTCTTGACCACCGGGAGCCGTGCTGCGGCAAGTCGGTTCAACGCTTCCTCGGGATCCTCGAACGCCACCGCGAGGTGGCAGATGTCCAGGCACACGCCGAGCCAGTCGGTGTCCACATCGGACAGATGAGCCACGGCCTCGCCGGTGGTCTCCACCACGCAGCCCGGCTCCGGCTCGAACCCGACGCGCACGATCCGTCCCTCCACCGCGGCGGTCTTCGCCAGCTCCGCGGCGAGATCGTCGAGGTGTCGCCGAGCCGCGTCGCGGCGGTCGGCGGGCCACGGTTCTCGCCAGGCCAGCGGCAGGGTCGAAATGCTCCCGCGATCAACGTCGTCGGGCAGGAGCCGGACCAGGATGCGGGCCAGGTCCGCGGTGTAGCGCAACCGCTCCTGCTCGGCCCAGTCCGGGTGGTACACCGCGTGTTTGACGACCGGTGCGTGGAACCCGCGGTAGGGGAAGCCGTTGAGCGTCACGACCTCCAGCCCGCGCAAGGCGAGTTCGGCCCGCAGTCGTGCCACGGAGGCGTCGTCGGATGCGAGTTCGCTCGCGACGTCGCGAGCGAGCCACAGTCCCAACCCGAGTCGGTCGACGCCGAGCAGCTCGCGAACCGGCTCGGCAAAGGTCTCGAGCTGGGACAGCACCCCGGTCAGGTCCTCGGCGGCGTGCACGTTGGTGCAGTAGGCGAGATGGATCGTGCTGCCGTCGGTGTGGCGGAAACGCATCCCGCTCACCCCTTCCGGGCACCGCGCAGGACGGAGTTGTCCTGGTACGTCGCGGCGGGATCGGTGTGCACGTCGGACAGGTCGAGCCGCCCGCTCTGGCTGTAGAAGGTGACCGGATTGCTCCACAGCACAGTGTCCACATCGGACTCGGAGAACCCGGCTGCGAGCATGGCGTCACCGGTCTTGCGGGTCTTCAGAGG
>DASYMV010000350.1:0-3913 GCA_036008865.1 Pseudonocardiaceae bacterium
GAACGGCCCAGCCCTGCCACGTCGAAGTCGCGCCACCATGGACAGCGCGACCCAGGAGGCCCTTTTGCCCGATGAGCTTCGGAGCTCTCGCACGTACCGCCGTGCACCCTTGAACGAATCGCTGCACCTCACCCCCGACGAAGCCGATCAGCTCGTCACGAGCGACCGCGAGAAGTACTTCGAGTACGTCAACCGGTCCTGTGACCTCACCATGCGGGGTGGCACGACGAGCGGCGTGATCTACCCGCTCGCCGCCTGTGCGCTGGCCCGCGACTTCATGTTCCGCTCGGTCGGAGGCGCATCGGCGGGTGCCATCGCCGCTGCGTTCACCGCGGCTGCCGAACACGGCCGGTTCGCCGACGGTGAGGTGAAGGCGGACGGCGGCGTGCGCCCCGGTTTCGCCGGTCTCGTCGACCTCGTCGACTGGTTCACCTCGGGACGCGGGGACGAGCGATGGCGTCTGGCACAGCTCTTCCAGCCCGGTGAGCACACCAGAAAGCTGTACCGGCTGCTGGCGGCTTCGATGCAGCGGCGAGCGACGACCGGCCGCAATCCGCTCGTCTGCCTGTTCGTGGCACTCCTGGGAGCGACGGGGCCTCGGGCGAAGGCCGCGCTGGGGTTCGTGCTGACGCTGTGGGTCGCGGGTCCCAGTGGTGTGGCTCTCGCGCTGGCGCAACTGCGATGGGCGCTGGTGCCCGCCGTCGTCGTCGCAGCGCTCGCGCTGAGCGCGCCCGTGGTCGCCGTCCGCGTCGTCTCGGCGATGCCGTCGAACGGCAGGACGACCACGCCGCGGTTCCGCCGGATCGGTCCTGCGGTGGCGGTCCTCGGTCCGATGATCGCGGCGGTCGCCATCGCCACGCCGGCGATGAGGTCCGGTACGGCTGCGGCAGTCCTGGGGACTGTCGCAGCGGCGGTGCTGTCGTGGCTCGTGCTGACCTTCGCCGCCGTCAGCGGTCTGGTGCTGACCTACGCCTTGGCGGCGAACCGCTTCCTGACCGACAGCGCGAAGAGCATCCACTTCGGACTGGTGCCGGGCACCAGTCCGACCGGCGTCCCGTTCCGCCCGAACGTCTGGGACCGGTTGTCCGGCGTTCCCAAGTCCACCGGAGTCCCACCGCTGAGCGACTGGCTCGCGGACCGGTTGGACGACCTCGCCGGGACGGCCGGAGGCCACGCGCTGACCTTCGGCGATCTCTGGGCCGGCCCCGGCGGCCGGACGGCGCCGGACGCGGCGAGCCGACCGGGTCGCCGCGTGATCAACCTCGTCCTGATGACGACGGACATCTCCGATGAACGGCCCTACCGCATCCCGTTCACCGACCCGGTTTCGCCCTGGTCGTTCTGCCCGGACTGCCTCCGGGTGGTTCTGCCCGAGCGGGTCGTGAAGCAGATGGCGGCGAGCGGCGAACCGGCGCGCCACCGCTGTCCGGTGCACGACGACACGTGGTTGCACGAACTCCCACCGGCGGAACAGTTGCCGGTCGTGTTCGCCGTGCGCATGAGTCTGCCGCTGCCGGGCCTGATCGCCGCCGTGCCGCTGTACCGGGTGGACACCGCAGTCCGCACCCACTGGTTCTCCGACGGTGGTCTCACCAGCAACTTCCCCATCCACCTCTTCGACAGCCTGCTGCCGCGGTGGCCGACGTTCGGGCTGAACATCCAGCCGTACCCGGTGGGCGGGTCCCAGCAGGACGTGTGGCTTCCCCGGCAGAACGCCTCCACCCGCGGCACGCCGTGGCTGAAGATCGACACGTTGCCGGAGTTCCTTCAGGCGATGCTGAACACGGTGCTCGGGTGGCGCGACACCGCGCAGTCTGCGATGCCGGGCTACCGCGGCCGGATCGCCCATGTGCGGCGGCGTGAGGACGAAGGTGGCACGAACCTGTTCATGGCACCGGAAACCATCCGCACGCTCGCCGACCGCGGGCACCGCGCGGGCGAGATGATCAGGGACCGGTTCGCGGGTGAGAACGGTGAGACCGACCGGTACCGCTGGATCCGCATGCGCATCGCCATGCGCGAGTACCGGGAGCTCGCAACGCAGGCCGATCAGCGCAACGAGTTGTACGACGAGGTGGTTGAGCACTTCCGCGTTCCGGCCGAACTGCGCAGCTGGTTCCGCGATCCGCCCGACGGCCACGACCCGTGCGCGCTGCAGGTGGAGCGGACGATCGACGCGCTCGGAAACCTGGTGGAGCCGGGCGGACCACTCGAGAAGCCGGTGGACGGGGTACCACCGGTAGATCCGGACCTGCGGCTCACGCCGCCGGAATGACAGGCCGAGCGCTCGTGCGCGCTGCTACGGCGGAAGTGTGCCACCAGTGGGCGGCCGTCAGCCGACGACGCGAACTCACCCCGTCGTGGGCACGCGACGACGGGACTTTCCCGTTCTCGGGCCCACAACGAGGGAATCGAGGTTCAGTCCTCCAGCTGGCCCTCCAGGTCGAGGTAGACCGCGCGGAGCTGATCGAGCACCTCGGCGTCGGGTTCGGCCCACAGCCCGCGGTCCGCGGCCTCGAGCAGACGTTCCGTCACGCCCCGCAGCGCCCAGGGGTTCGACGTGCGCATGAATTCCTGCACCTGCGCGTCGAACACGTAGGACTCCGCGAGCTTGGCGTACATCCAGTCGTCGACCACGCCCGCGGTCGCGTCGAAGCCGAAGAGGTAGTCCACGGTCGCGGCCAGCTCGAACGCGCCCTTGTACCCGTGACGCCGCATGGCGGAGATCCACTTCGGGTTGACCACGCGGGCGCGGAACACCCGCCGGGTCTCCTCCCCCAGCGTCCGCGTCTTCACCGCGTGCGGCACCGCCGAGTCACCGATGTAGGCCTCGGGCGAGGACCCGGTCAGCGAGCGAACCATCGCCACCATGCCACCGTGGTACTGGAAGTAGTCGTCGGAGTCGGCGATGTCGTGCTCGCGGGTGTCGACGTTCTTGGCCGCCACCTGAATCCGGCGGAAGGCGGTCTCCATGTCCGTGCGAGCCTCGCGCCCGTCGAGTCCCTTGCCGTAGGCGTACCCGCCCCACGTGGCGTAGACCTCGGCCAGATCCGCGTCGTCGCGCCAGTTCCTCGCGTCGATCAACGGCAGCAGGCCGGCGCCGTAAGCACCCGGCTTGCTGCCGAAGATGCGGGTGCTCGCACGCCGTTCGTCACCGTGGGCGGACACGTCCGCGCGGTAGTGCGCCGCGACGTAGTTGTCCTCGTCCGGCTCGTCGAGCCGCGCCACCGTCTCGACGGCCTCGTCCAGCAGCGCCACGACGTGCGGGAATGCGTCGCGGAAGAAACCCGAGATCCGCACCACCACGTCGACTCGCGGGCGGCCGAGTTCCGAGATCGGCACGACCTCGAAGCCGGTGACCCGCCTGGACGCCTCGTCCCACACCGGTCGCGTCCCCAGCAGCCACAACAGTTCCGCGATGTCGTCGCCCTGGGTGCGCATGGCTGAGGTGCCCCACACGGTGAGGCCGACGCTGCGCGGCCAGTCGCCGGTGTCCTCGCGGTGTCTGGCGAGCAGTGAGTCCGCCAGCGCCGAGCCCACGTCGAACGCGTTGCGCGACGGGATCGCCTTCGGGTCGACCGAGTAGAAGTTCCGGCCGGTGGGCAGCACCGACACGAGGCCGCGCGTCGGTGAACCGGACGGGCCGGGCGGCACGAAACCGCCACCGAGCGCGTGGAGCACGTTGCGCACCTCGTCGGTGGTGCGGGCCAGGCGGGGCGCGACCTCGACGCAGGCGAATCGCAACACCGCCACGACGTCGGCCGCGTGGTCGCCGAGCACCTCGGTGACGACTGCCGGTACCTCGTCCGCATCCCAGCCGAGCACGTCGATGCCCTCGACCAGCTTGCGCGCCAACGACTCCAGCAGGTCGACCGCGTCCGAGGCGGTCCTCGCCGGACCGTCGAGGAGTGAC
>DASYMV010000351.1:0-9172 GCA_036008865.1 Pseudonocardiaceae bacterium
GCCACCGCAACGTTCCGGCATGCTGGCCGCGGACGGGTACGCCGCGTTGCGCACGGCAGGCTGGTCGGCGCTGGTCTGGTTGGTCGGCGCGGCGCTGTCCGTGCCGTTCACCGCTGCCGACGCGATCGGTCAGCCGGTCACCCAGATTCTCGATCCCGCCGAACTGGTCAAGGTCGCGGGTTTCGTCGAACAAGCCAAGGCGTGGGCGATCACGGCCGTGCTCGTCGCGCTGGTCGCCCTCGGCTGTCGCCTGGTGCTGTCCTGGGGCTGGACCGCCGTGCTGTTCTTCCTCGCGTTGTTCGCGCTCATCCCGGTCGCCGTCACGGGGCACTCCTCCAGCGGAGGGGCGCACGACCTGGCCACGAACAGCCTGCTGTACCACCTGATCGCGGCCGCGCTGTGGGTCGGCGGCCTGGTCGCGTTGCTGGCGCACGGGCGCCGCCGCGGCGACCATCTGGCCCTGGCGACCACCCGGTTCTCGAGGCTGGCCCTGGTGTGCTGGATCGCGATGGCAGTTTCCGGCACGCTGAACGCCCTCGTGCGGCTTCCCGTGACCGAACTCCTCAGCTCCACCTACGGCTTGCTCGTGGTCGGCAAGATCGCCGCACTGGTCGTCCTCGGCGTCATCGGTTACCTGCAGCGTGAACGCAGCGTGCGTCAGGTGGTCGCCTCCGGCTCGGGGCGTTCGCTGCTGAGGCTCGCCGGTGTCGAGGTGCTGATCATGTTCGTCACCATCGGCATCGCGGTGGCGCTGAGCCGCACTCCGCCGCCCGCCGACGCGCGTGCGCGGCCCAGCACCGTGGAACTGCTGATCGGCTACAACCTCGACGGGCCGCCCACGCTCGGCCGGATCCTGTTCGACTGGCGATTGGACCTCGTGTACGGCACGGCGTCCATCGCGCTGGCGCTGCTCTACGTCGCGGGTGTGCGCAGGCTGCGCAAGCGCGGTGACGCCTGGCCGATCGGCCGGACCATCGCGTGGGTCGCGGGCTGTCTCTCGATCCTGCTCGCGACTTCCTCCGGCATGGGTCGCTACTCACCCGCGATGTTCAGCGTCCACATGGAAGCGCACATGCTGCTGTCCATGCTCGCGCCGATCCTGCTCGTGCTCGGCGGACCGGTGACGCTCGCCCTGCGCGCGCTGCCCGTCTCGGGCAAGAACGCTCCTCCGGGACCGCGGGAGTGGTTGCTGGCGTTCGTGCACTCGCCGCTGGCGAAGGTGCTGACCAACCCGTTCGTGGCCCTGGCGCTGTTCGTCGGGTCCTTCTACGGCCTGTACTTCTCCGGACTCTTCGACTCCGCGCTGAACTACCACTGGGCCCACCTGGCCATGAATGCGCACTTCATCATGGTGGGATACGTCTTCTACTGGCCGGTGATCGGCATCGACCCCTCACCGAACCGGTTGCCGCCGCTGGGCAGGCTGGGACTGCTGTTCGCGTCGATCCCGTTCCACGCGTTCTTCGGCGTCGTCCTGATGAGCTCGCAGACCGTGATCGGTGACAACTTCTACCGGTCGCTCGCGTTGCCGTGGGTCACCGACCAGTTGAGCGACCAGCGACTTGGCGGTGGGATCGCGTGGGCAGCCGGTGAGATCCCGCTGCTCGTCGTGATGATCGCGCTGCTCGCGCAGTGGGCGCGGTCGGACAACCGGGACGCTCGCCGATCGGATCGCAGGGCCGATGCCGACGGAGACGCGGACCTGGCCGCGTACAACGCGATGCTGCAGAAGCTGGCCGAACGAGGCCGATGACACGCGTGTGATCTCACAGCGGCCTTTTGAACCCCTTGACCGCGAAGGCCGCGCCGACCGCGGCGATGACCAGGCTGGTCACGACGGCGGCGACCACCCCGTTGACCGGATGCGCCAGCGCCAGCCCACGTGCCGCGTCCACCGCGTGCGTCAACGGGTTGACGTTCGCGATCGCCCGCAGCCAGCCCGGCAGCCCGTTGATCGGCACGTACGCGCTGGAGGCGAACATCAGCGGGAACATCGCGAGGAAGCCGACGGTCTGCATCAACTCGGCGTTGCGCAGCCACGAGGCGATCGCGAGGAAAGCCCAGCCGAGGCCCCAGCCGACCACGAGCGCCAGTGCGAGCGCGGCGAGCGTGCCGAGCGCTCCACCCGCCGGGTCGTAACCGAACAGCACCACGGCGAGGACCAACATGATCACCAGCTGCACCGTCGCACGAACCAGGTCGGAGAGGCTTCGCGCGATGAGCACCGAACTGAGCCGGATGGGCAGCGAGCGGAAGCGCGCAAGCACGCCGTTCTTCATGTCGGTGACCAGGCCGACGCCTGCCTGCAGGGCCGACTGCATCGCGGTGTTCACCAGGATGGCCGGCATCAGGTAGTCGATGTAGTTGACCCCTGCGGGAAAGCCCGGTGTGTGGGCGATGCTGGCGAAGATCTGACTGAACAGCGTCAACATGATCAGCGGCTGCAGGACGCTGAAGATCACCATGCGCGGATCGCGGACGAGGGCGCGCAACGACCTCGCGGTCAGCACGAGCACCTGGGTGCCGAGGCTGCTGCCGCGCCAGCTCGCAGGCCCCGCGGACGCCTGGCCCGGCGCGGTGACGAGAGCGGAAGTCATGGTGGCTTTCTCCTTCAGGCCGCGGGGGAGGGGGAGTGGTGGGCGAGATTCAGGTAGACGTCGTCGAGCGTCGGTTCACCGAGTGCGAGTTCGGTCGCCTCGAGCCCCACCTCGTCCAGTGCGCGCACCACCACGGCCAGTTCGCGGGACGCGGTGACCGGCGCGGTCAGGGCGGGACGCTGGGGATCCGCCACCGGTTGCAGCCCGGCCTTCTCGAGCGCGCGCAGGGCTTGCGGCACGTCCGCCGTCGACGCCAGTGTCACCGTCACCGAACGCTGACCCACCTGCGACTTCAGCTCCGCACTGGTTCCCGAGGCCACCACGCGCCCCTGGGACATCACCGTGATCGAGTCGGCGAGACGATCGGCCTCGTCGAGGTACTGGGTGGTGAGCAGGACCGTGGTGCCGTCGGAGACGAGGTTCTCCACGATCTCCCACATGCTCAGTCGGCTGGCCGGGTCCAGGCCCGTGGTCGGCTCGTCGAGGAAGATCACTTCCGGCCTGCCCACGAGGCTCGCCGCGAGGTCCAGCCGCCGCCGCATCCCACCGGAGTACGTGCGCGCCGGACGCTTGGCGGCGTCGGTGAGGTCGAACAGCTCCATGAGCTCGCCCGCGCGTGCCCGCGCCTGGCGCGGGGTCGCGCCGAGCAGGCGTGCGATGAGCACCAGGTTGTCCGTGCCGGACAGTTGTTCGTCGACGGCGGCGAACTGGCCGGTCAACCCGATCCGGCTGCGCACCTGGTGAGCCTGGCCCACCACGTCGAACCCGCCGACCCGTGCGACGCCGCCGTCCGGCGGCAGCATCGTGGTCAGCACGTTGACGAGCGTGGTCTTGCCTGCGCCGTTGTGGCCGAGCAGGCCGAGCACCGTTCCCTTCGGCACCGCGATGCTGACCCCGGCAAGGGCCTTCACCTCTCCGAAGGTCTTGCTGACGTCGTTCGCCTCGATCATCAGATCGGTCACTGCTCTCCCCCTGGAGTCGGTGCTCGCAGCACGCCGTTGAGGAACAGGCCGACGAGCTGCTCGGGCTCGGCGAAGGCCTCGCCGAAGCCCTGTCCCTGCATGCGGTTGGTGAAGACGAGGCCGAGCAGCAGACGAGCCGCGAGCATCGGCTCGACACGAAGCTGATCGGTTTCGGGCTCGAACATCCCGGCGATGGCGGTCGTGATCCGCTGCATCTCCGGTGGCGGCCCCTTGTGCCTGCCCTCCTGACCGCGCGGATCGAAGCCGGAGTCCTGGAGGGTGGCCACCAGCGCCCACATCCGGTCCAGAAAGCCGGTCACCGCTCTCGTGGCTTCGGTCAGCCGCTGCTCCAACGACTCGTGCGACGAGATCCGCTCGAGCATCTCGAGTTCGGCGTTGGACGCCAGGGCGGCTCGTACACAGGTGGACAAGAGTTCCTGCTTGTCCTTGAAGGCGCGGAAGACCGTGCCTTCGGCGATCCCTGCCGCCTTGGCGATCTGGCTGGTCGTGACGTTCGCCCCGTGCTCGGTGAGCAAGGGGATGGTGGCCCGGACGATCGCCTGGCGGCGCTCGTCCGGGCTCATCGCCGGGGCCCGTCGGCGACGGGCGGTGGGGCCTTCCTCGGACATGCCGAGAGCATATGAGTGAGTACTCACTCGTACAAGGAGTGAGTACTCACTCATGTGCGATAGCACGCTGCGCCGACACTTTCGGCGCCGTGTGCGGTCGACGACCGCGGCCTGTCCACAACCTCCGAGTTGTCCACGGACTCGCAGGCCGGGGTTCCGCGGGAACCGTTCTCGATCGGAGGCTGGGACACGTCGGTGAGAGCCGCTCGCACACGAGGAGAAGGTCGATGAGTTGGAATGAAACGCAGGTCACGGTCGTTGGAAACATCGTCAGCGATGTGACGCACAAGCACACGGCGGACGGGGTCGGCTTGGTCAACTTCCGAGTCGGTGCCACCGAACGCCGTTTCGACCGCGAGTCCCGGCAATGGGTGGACGGCGACAAGTTGTTCTTCGGCGTCACGTGCTGGCGCAAGCTGGCCGACGGGGTCGCGACCTCGCTCAGCAAGGGCGATCCGGTGATTGTCCAAGGTCGGCTGCGCACCCGGAACTTCGAGTCCGAGGGTCAGCGCCGCAGCGTCGTCGAGATCGACGCGGTGGCGGTGGGCCCGGATCTCAACCGGTGCTTCGCGCACCCGCAGCGCAACCGGCTCGCAGCGGAGATCGTCGTTCCTCGCACCGACGAGGATCGCGAGACCGCCGACGTCCCGTGCTGAGGCGCGTCCCGTCGTGCGGGATCGGGCAGGGTTGATCACGCGGCCGATCGGGGTAATCCCGGATCGGAGGTGATCGAAGATGCCCAATCCGAGCATCAAGGACGAGAAGATGTACCAAGAACTTCGCGATCAGGGTGAGTCGAAGGAGAAGGCCGCCCGGATCGCCAACGCAAGCGCGAAGGAGGGAAGGTCGGAGGTCGGCGCCAAGGGAGGCCGCTCCGGCAGCTACGAGGACTGGACGGTGGAGCAGTTGCGCGAGCGGGCGTCGGAGCTCAACATCGACGGCCGATCGAAGATGACGAAGGACCAACTGGTCAACGCCTTGAGAAACCACTGAGCCACCTGGGTGTCAGCCCGGCGTGACAGGTGTGGACGGCCTTCGTCTCCGTTAACTCTCCGTGTCGAACACCCTCGATGCTGCCAACCGCGGTTCTTACCCGTTCGGCACCGCTCTACGATCGCGGCCATGGCCGAGTTCATCTACACCATGAAGAAGGTGCGCAAGGCGCACGGGGACAAGGTCATCCTTGATGACGTCACGATCATGTTCTACCCCGGTGCCAAGATCGGCGTTGTCGGTCCCAACGGCGCCGGCAAGTCGAGCGTCCTCAAGATCATGGCCGGGCTGGACACGCCCGGTAACGGCGAGGCCTACCTGGCGCCGGGCTACACCGTGGGCATCCTGCAGCAGGAGCCCCCGCTGAACGAGGACAAGACCGTCCTCGGCAACGTCGAAGAGGGTCTTGGCGAGATCAAGGAGAAGCTCAACCGCTTCAACGAGATCGCCGAGAAGATGGCCGTCGACTACTCCGACGAGCTGATGGAGGAGATGGGCAGGCTCCAGGAGGATCTCGACCACGCCGATGCGTGGGACGTGGACTCCCAGCTCGAGCAGGCGATGGACGCGCTGCGGTGCCCGCCGCCGGATGCCGAGGTGCGCAACCTGTCCGGTGGTGAGCGTCGACGCGTGGCGCTGTGCAAGCTCCTGCTGAGCAAGCCGGACCTGCTGCTCCTCGACGAGCCCACCAACCACTTGGACGCGGAGAGCGTCCTGTGGCTGGAGCAGTACCTGGGGCAGTACCCCGGTGCCGTGCTCGCCGTGACACACGACCGGTACTTCCTCGACAACCTGGCCGAGTGGATCCTGGAGATCGACCGCGGCAAGACCCACCCGTACGAGGGCAACTACTCCACCTACCTGGAGAAGAAGGCCGAGCGCCTCGCGGTCCAGGGCAAGAAGGACCAGAAGCTGCAGAAGCGGCTGAAGGACGAGCTGGATTGGGTCCGCTCGGGTGCCAAGGCCCGGCAGGCCAAGTCCAAGGCCCGTCTCGCCCGCTACGAGGAGATGGCCACCGAGGCCGAGAAGACCCGCAAGCTCGACTTCGAGGAGATCCAGATCCCGCCGGGCCCGCGTCTGGGCAACGTCGTGGTCGAGGTCGACAAGCTCAAGAAGGGCTTCGGCGACCGCATCCTCATCGACGGTCTGACCTTCGACCTGCCGCGCAACGGCATCGTCGGCGTGATCGGTCCGAACGGCGTCGGCAAGACCACGCTGTTCAAGACGATCGTCGGGCTCGAGAACCCGGACGACGGCAACGTGAAGATCGGCGAGACGGTCAAGCTGTCCTACGTCGACCAGAACCGCGCGGGGCTCGACCCCAAGAAGACGGTCTGGGAGACGGTCTCCGACGGCCTCGACCACATCCACGTCGGCAGCGTCGAAATGCCTTCGCGGGCATACGTCAGCGCGTTCGGCTTCAAGGGGCCGGACCAGCAGAAGCCCGCGGGTGTGCTCTCCGGTGGTGAGCGCAACCGGCTGAACCTGGCGATGACGCTCAAGCAGGGTGGAAACCTGATCCTGCTCGACGAGCCGACGAACGACCTGGACGTCGAGACCCTCGGCTCGCTGGAGAACGCCCTCGAGCAGTTCCCCGGCTGCGCCGTGGTCATCTCGCACGACCGGTGGTTCCTCGACCGCGTCGCGACGCACATCCTCGCCTGGGAGGGCACCGACGAGAACCCGTCCCAGTGGTACTGGTTCGAGGGCAACTTCGAGGGGTACGAGAAGAACAAGATCGCGCGTCTCGGTGCGGATGCGGCTCGCCCGCACCGCGTCACCCACCGCAAGCTGACACGCGACTGAACCGGGTATCGAGGACGTGGCGGCCAGAGGCGAAGCGCAGGCGGACGTCGAGGTGAGCACGCTGGTCGTGCCCGCCTGGCGGCTGCGTTGGCAGGCACCGGAGATCGCTCTGGTGCTCGGTGAGCGAGCCGTCGCGCTCGCTGCTGCCCGTCGCGACGAGGTGGACCGACTGCGAGCGGAATCGCTCGTGGTGTTCGCCAGCAACCAGATCGGACGTGGCATTCGGATCGCCGAGCGGGCGCTCGACGCGCTCAAGGCGGCGGAGGCCGCGTCGGAGCACGAGACCGCCTGGCGGCTGCGGGTGGAGCTCGCCTGCTGCGCCAGAACGGTCGGTGCTCCGCTCACCGGCTTCGCCGCCGTCCGTCCGGTGCTGGAGTCCGAGGGCGTTCCCGACGCCCTGCGGGCGTCAGCGCTCGTGCAGGCGAGCGAATGCCTGCTCACCATCGGGCGCGGTGACGAGCTGGTGCGCGCCCTGGAAGAAGCCGACCGGCTGTACTCGGCCGATCCGGTGATCGACGAGGACACGAGGTTGTTGCTGCGCGCGAGGCTGCGCGGCGTCGCCGCGGCACAGCACCGCCGCTGGGGCGATCTCGCGGCGGCGATCACCGCGGGACGTGAGGGGCTCGAACTGCTCGGGCAGCTCAGCGACCCGGCGGCGGACAGCGGCCAGGTGCGTGGTGGCATCACCTTCGAGCTGGCGTGTGCGCTGATGGATTCGAACGAGCCCGCACTGGCCTCGGAAGTGGCCGCTCCGCTGCTCGACCGTCCCGTCCGCGCTCCGTCGGCCGGACCGATCGGGTGGCTCCGTCTGGCGCTCGCCACTCGGTTGCACCTGCCGAACGGGCGGGTGGACCTCGCCAGGGAGTTGCTTCGCGAAGCGGCCGACAGCGCTGAGCGTCATCAGCTCGAAACGCTGCACGCGGAGAGCCTGCTCGCGCTGGCCCACGTCCACGAGTTGTCCGGCGAGCTCGGCGACGCGTTGACCGACCTGCGCGCCGCACACGCCGCGGAGCGCCGTCACGCCCGCGCGGTGTACGCGGTTCGGGTGCGCCTGGCTGCGGAGTTCGCCGGCGTGCCGCGCCAGGCGGTCGGGCTCCACGAGCAGTTCGCCGCTCTGCTGGGCTCGACCGGTGCCTCGACGAAGCAGGAGATCACGGGCCGCCGGGCCGCCGAGGCGGCCGTCACCGCGGAGCTCAAGCAGTGGCGTTCGGCGCAGCTGCAGAAGGCCGATGGGCCACGCCTCAAGCGTTCCCGGCGGGCCGCCGAGGACATGACGGTCGAGGGCATCTCCGCGGCACGGGCCAACGCCGCCGACCGGTGGCGGATGGTGCGACCGTTCGGGGAGGCCGGCGCGGCCGTCCAGAAGATCGACGTTCCGAAGATCGGCGCCCGCAACACCGGTGTTGAGCTGACTTCTGAGAACACTGCTCACAAGACGCCGGGCAAGACACCGGAGAACACTCCGGCGAAAACCGGTCGTGGTGGTCGGCGGCGTGCGGAGGACCGTCCGGCCGACGCTCCCGCCGTTCCCGCGTGGCCCACCGAGAGTGACATCGCTCCGGTGAGCACGTCAGACCAGTCCGAAGCCTCGTCCGGCGGCCGCACGGTCCCGGCGACAGGTCTCATCGCCGCAGCGGGTGTGATGCGCAGCGGTCGTCGCAGGGCCGCACGTGAAGCCGCCGAGAAAGCGGTCGACCGGCATGCCGTTCCGGACAACGCCGAGTCCACCGAGACGGGGGCGGACGGCGCGAACGTGCTGGATGCCTTGAAGGCCGCCGGACTGCTCGACACGCAGAAGTCGCGCGGTCGGCGGCGTCGTGCACCGGACGCCGAAGACACGCCCGCGCCGACGACTCCTTCCCGGCAATCCGGCGCTTCAGACACACCCCTCGCGCCACCGTCGGGCGATCGGGGTCCGCACTGGAAGGTGCACGCACCGTCGCGTCTGCGCGGGGACGACCGGCCGGGAGGAAGATCCAAGCCGTCGGCCATCCCCGCGGCGGCCTTCCTGGACACGCCGACCACCATTCACCGTGCGGTCGGGGCCGACGGTCTGCCGGTGCCCGAGAAGAGTGCTCCCGTGAAGCCCGACACAGGTGCGGCCGAAGGCGTTGAGGACGGGATCGGGTCCGCCCACTCGTCCCTGGCCACGGGATTCGCCCGTGAGCTGACGCCGACGGTGCAC
>DASYMV010000352.1:0-16080 GCA_036008865.1 Pseudonocardiaceae bacterium
CACGCGCTCGACCATCTGCGCGTTGAACCGGCGCATCAACTCGTCGCCGAGCGAGAGGTAGAAGCGGGACTCGCCGGGGTCGCCCTGACGGCCGGACCGGCCGCGCAGCTGGTTGTCGATCCGGCGCGACTCGTGCCGCTCGGTGCCGAGCACGTACAGGCCACCGGCCTCGCGGACCTCTTCGGCCTCGGCCTTGAACTCGGTCGTGAGCTCCTCGATCAGCGACGACCAGGCGGCCTCGTACTCCTCCGGGGTCTGCACCGGGTCGAGGCCGCGCTCGCGCAGCTCGTGGTCGGCGATGATGTCCGGGTTGCCACCCAGCACGATGTCGGTGCCTCGACCCGCCATGTTCGTCGCGACCGTGACCGCGCCCTTGCGGCCGGCCTTGGCAACGATCAGGGCCTCGCGGTCGTGGTGCTTCGCGTTGAGGACCTCGTGCGGGATGCCCTTGTGCACCAACAGCTTCGACAGGTACTCCGAGCGCTCGACGCTGGTCGTGCCGACCAGCACCGGCTGGCCCTTCTCGTGCTTCTCCGCGATGTCCTCCGCGACGGCGTCGAACTTGGCCTCCTCGGACTTGTACACGAGGTCCGGCTTGTCGGCGCGCTGCATCGGGCGGTTGGTCGGGATCGGCACCACGCCGAGCTTGTAGGTCTGGTGGAACTCGGCCGCCTCGGTTTCGGCGGTACCGGTCATGCCGCCGAGCTTGGAGTAGAGGCGGAAGTAGTTCTGCAGCGTGATCGTGGCGAGCGTCTGGTTCTCGGCCTTGATCTCGACGCCTTCCTTGGCCTCGATCGCCTGGTGCATGCCTTCGTTGTAGCGGCGGCCGGCGAGCACGCGGCCGGTGAACTCGTCGACGATCAGGACCTCACCGTTGCGGACGATGTAGTCCTTGTCCTTCGTGTAGAGCTCCTTGGCCTTCAGCGCGTTGTTGAGGTAGCCGACCAGCGGCGTGTTGGCGGCCTCGTAGAGGTTCTCGATGCCGAGCTGATCCTCGATGAGGGCCACGCCGGCCTCGGTCACACCGACCGTGCGCTTGCGCTCGTCCACCTCGTAGTGGACGTCCTTCTTCAGCAGCGGTGAGAGGCGTGCGAACTCCAGGTACCAGCGCGAGGACTGGTCGGCCGGGCCGGAGATGATCAGCGGCGTGCGGGCCTCGTCGATGAGGATCGAGTCGACCTCGTCGACGATGGCGAAGAAGTGACCGCGCTGCACGCACTCGTCCAGGCTCCAGGCCATGTTGTCGCGCAGGTAGTCGAAGCCGAACTCGTTGTTCGTGCCGTAGGTGATGTCGGCGTTGTACGCCTCGCGCCGCTGCTCCGGCGTCATGTCCGAGAGGATCACGCCGACGTTGAGGCCGAGGAATCGGTGCACGCGGCCCATCCACTCGGCGTCGCGCTTGGCCAGGTAGTCGTTGACCGTGACCACGTGGACGCCTTCACAGGCGATGGCGTTGAGGTATGCGGGCAGCACGCAGGTGAGGGTCTTGCCCTCACCGGTGCGCATCTCGGCGATCTGCCCGAGGTGCATCGCGGCGCCACCCATCAACTGCACCTCGAAGTGCCGCTGGCCCAGCGTGCGCTTGGCGCCCTCACGGGCGACGGCGAAGGCCTCGGGCAACAGCTCGTCGAGGGTCTCGCCCTCGGCGTAGCGCCTGCGGAACTCCTCGGTCTTCGCGCGCAGCTCCGCGTCGGAGAGGTCGACCACGTCGTCTTCGATGTTGTCGATGTGCGCTGCGATGTTGCGCAGGCGCTTGAGCATCTTGCCCTCGCCAGCGCGGAGCAGTCGGGACAGCACCATCCGGGTCGACCTCATCACCTAATCGAGACGCGCCCGTTGTGGGCGCCTTGCACCAGGCTCAGAGCGTCGATTCCGAACCTGTTCCCAGCCATCGTAGAGAAATCGGCCAAGTGTGTGCACAGACACAGTGCTGATGTGGTCTCACCAGCGGTTTCACCAGCGGCTGCCAGGCGGGCGGTCCGACACGACACAGCCCCCGCACGCGAAAGGTGCGGGGGCTGCGCGGGCCGGTCGACGCTGACCTGTCAGGTCAGCCGGATCACGCCGTAGTCGAATCCCTTGCGGCGGTAGACCACGCTCGGGCGTCCTGAGTCGATGTCTGCGAACAGGAAGAAGTCGTGTCCGACCAGCTCCATCTCGTAGAGGGCCTGGTCGACTGTCATGGGCTTGGCCGGGTGCTCCTTCTCACGAACGATCTGGCCGGGCAGGTCATCGGTACGCGTGTCCTCCGAGCGTTGGGCGGGCACTTCCGCCACGGCTTCTTCGTCGGGCTCCGCCCGATCAGGGGCCACCAGCACGGCCACGCGCTGCCCCTGTGCGGCGCCACGGACGCCCGTGGACGTGGGAACGACTTCTCCGAGACCGCTCGTCGCCTCCGCGACGGATGTCGGCCCGCGTCGCCCGTGATGGACTCGGCGCCGATCGTGCACCCGGCGCAGACGGTTTTCGAGCTTGCCCACTGCGGCATCGAGCGCGGCGTAGAAATCGCCGGCGCACGCTTCGGAACGGATCACCGGGCCGCGGCCGACCCCGGTGATCTCGACGCGCTGGCAGCTCTTGGACTGCCGTCGGTTGGGTTCGTGGAAGAGCTCCACGTCATACCGGATGACCTTGCGGTCGTACCGCTCAAGCCGGGCCAGCTTCTCGACGACGTGCACCCTGTAGTGATCGGGCACCTCGACGTTGCGGCCCTTGACGACGATGTCCATACACGACCTCCCTCGCGTTGCTGCGAGCTTTGGCTTGAATCGCTGTGGTGCCGGAGTCGCGAGATCGCGCACTGTCGCTGAGGGTCGGTCCTCAGCGCCCTCCCGGCACCAGGGTCATGGGCTGCCCGCCTCCTCCCTGCCTGCCGGGAACGTTGATAGCGGTGCACGCTATCTCTGCGACAGCCGTGACGACAGCCCCCGAGCCGGGGGATTTGGTGAATGTGTCAACGGCTACGGAGCGCGACATCAAGGGGTCGCACGACGTGCGGCACACGAGAGTCGAGGGCGCTTCCACGCCCGGGGGCTCATACCGGATCTCACCCGGTCGGCGCAGCCCGACACCGGTGCTCGGTGTCTGCTCGACTGCGGCGAACGGACTCCTCACCGGTGCCATGTCCCGCCAACGGGTGAAAGGTTCACGAGGTTCCTCAGACCTGCGACGCTCGATCTTGGTTTCTGCAGGGTTCTCACTCCAGGCGCGAGCAAACATCTTCCGCACCAACTCGATTCACCACCTTTGTGAGTGACGCTGCGGCGGTGAGCGTGAGGACCGCGCTGACGCGCAAGCCCGCCGCGGTGAGTGCAGCCGTGGACGCCGCCGCAGTCGCACCGGTGGTCACGACGTCGTCCAGCAGCACGACCTCGGTGCCGGGCGGAGGCAGGGCCGCCTCCCGCACCACCACCCGTCCGGCGAGGTTGCTCCGGCGTGCCGCCGCGTCGAGCCCCACCGAGTCGTGTGCCCCGGCGGCGAGCCGCAGTGCTGGTGCCACGGCGGCCGGTGCCAGGACTTCGGCGGCGTGTCGCGCCAGTCGCAGCACGTGCTCGCCGCCCCTGCGCCGGGCGGCTGCCCGGCGGGACGGGGCGGGGACGAGCCACCACGTGCCGTCGGTCGGAGCGGCGACCAGCGGAACGGCGAGTCCGAGCAGGACGCCCAGCGGCGCGGCGAGTTCACGGCGGCCACGTTCCTTGTAGGCGAGCACGAGTTCGCGGGCGGCCCCGCGGTATGCGGCGAGCGCGTGCACCCGCGGCACGACCGACGCAACCGGCCTGGGATCGCCGAACTCGGCGAGGCAGTCGGGGCAGCACTCGGCACCCGCGGCGCCACATCCGGCACAACGCCTCGGCAGCAGGAGGTCGAGCAGTCCGGCGAGGACAGACGTCATGGCTGCACCATGCCGTGCACCCCCGACAACGCCCGTTCGACGAGGGCCCGTTCCAGGCCCCGGAGCGGGCGATCAGCCGGGGTAGAAGACCACGGCGCCGGGCTCGGCCTTGAACTGGGCGCCGCGCCAGACCTCGGCGATGTCGCTCGCGGTCCACAAGCCGTTGCGGTCGGCCACGACCACCGGTCTGCTCGGCGCGGCGGCCACACCGCTCACGGGGAGCGAGAGGTTCGAGGTTCCGTACCGCTCGACCTTGAAGCCGTCGACGTAGACCTTGCTGATGGCCTGCCCGGGAAGCGAACTCGTCACCACGAGCACCTCCTGCGACAGCCAGTCCACCGACAACACGCTGCTGTTCAGGCTGGCGAGCTGCAGGGTCATCGGGATGCGAAGTGCCACCGACGAGTCCTGGTTGCGCACCACGGCGGCGACGACCAGCTTCCCGCCGACCACCGCCGCCACCCTCGTGCCGTCCCTGGACAGTCGCAGCTCGGTGATCTGCCCGCCCAGCGGGGCCAGCGCGGTCGCGTTGACCGAGTTGGCCGTCCACGTGCCCGCCCCGGTCTTGGACACCCGCACGACGTTCGTGCCGTCCGCGACGGTCCACACCTCGTCGCTGGGCTTGTCCGGCGCGCCGCTGAGCAACCACGTGGGCCGGGTCAACGAGCCGGCGGACAGGTCCACCTCGCGCAGCGACTGATCGACCTGGCCCACCCGGAGCCGCACACCGCGCTGCTCGGGCTTGCTCACGACCGCGAGCTCCGAGCCGTCCAGCGACTGCGCCGCGCTGACCGCGTTGTACTCACCAGTGCCCGCCGGTCCCCTGATCTGGGTGCCGTCGGCCAGCGAACGCAGCTGACCACCGCTGACGACGAGACCGCGTTGATCGGCGTTGGGGGTCACCAGCGCCTCGCCGGTCTGCACGTCCGACGGACGCCAGTCCGTCTGCTCGGTGGCGATGACCACACCGTCGACCTTCACCCGGATGCGGCTGCTGGTGACGCCCGCCAGCGATTTCACGACCTGCGCGACGATCTGCTTGCGGGTCTGCGGAGTCAGGTCCCCCAGCTTGGCGAGGTCGACCTCGAGCGCGCCGTCGTCGGCCTCCTGCACGGCGTTGCGCCGCTCCGCGGTCTTGCCGAGCGCACTGACCACGGCACCGCGCATCCCCTCGGAAGGGCCGCCGACGAGAAGATCCGTGACACGCCGCGGGATGCTCGTCGTCGGTGGGCTCACGACGTAGCGGGCGTCGGGCACCAGGACGGTGAAGTCCGGCGTGTAGAAGTACAGCGTGACCCGTTGGTAGTAGGTGTTGAACCCGGTGGCGGTGACGTAGACGCCGTTGGGCGGCTCGGAGATGCGCCACTGGCCGTCGTCGCGCTTCTCGACCCGGATCGGCGTCACGAGGTCGCCGATCATCGGTACGAACGCGTTGTCGTTGGGGTGCAGCCGGCCGACGTTGCGGCCCTGCAGCATGACGGTGCGCTTCTTGTCCTGGTCCGACGACGAATCGGTCGGCGTGCCGGGAACCGTGCCGAAGTCCCGCTCGATGACGGTCGGCGGTGCCTTGGTGTCCCACTTCTTCTTGGCGTCGTCGGTCAGGTAGGCCTTGGCCACCGCGTAGTCGCCGTCCGGGTTCGCCGACGCGTTCACGAAATCCCGCACCAGCATCAGGGGGTCGCTGTCGTTGTTCGGCTCGGGCGCGCTCACCGCGCTCTGCCTCGCGGTCGGAGCACCGATGGGTTTCGGCTGGGACTGCGTGGGAATCGCCGCGCAGCCGGTCAGGCACACCATCGCCACCAGCAGCACCAGGACACGTGAACGCCCGCTCATCGGACTTCCTCCCGTTCACCCGCGACGGGCTGGGCCGGCTGCCAGGTGATCTCCTCCTCGGTCAGCTCGACCTCCTCGGGCGAAGGCGGACCTTCCTGCTGCGGCGGGGTCTCCGACTGGAGCGCATCGCCCAGGTCCGCGGGCTCGAGCGGCAGCGGACTGCTCGTCAGTTCGCGGCCGAGCGTGCAGGGCAAGGTCAAGCGGAACACCGCGCCGCACCCCGGCGCACCCCACGCCTCCAGCCAGCCGCCGTGCAACCTCGCGTCCTCAAGACTGATCGACAGGCCCAGGCCGGTGCCGCCGGTGCGGCGGTTGCGGGACGGGTCGGCACGCCAGAACCGGTTGAACACCAGTTCCGCCTCACCGGAGCGCAGGCCGACGCCGTGGTCGCGGACGGTCACCGCGACGGCGTCGCCGTCGCTCACCAGCGTCAGCTCCACCGGCAGTCCCTCACCGTGGTCGATCGCGTTGGCGAGCAGGTTGCGGAGGATCCTCTCCACCCGGCGAGAATCGAGTTCGGCGTTCACCTCGTGGTCCGGCAGTTTCATCACGATCGTCGTGCCGTTGCCGCTGGCGATCGCCCGGACGGAGTCGTGCGCGCGGCGGGCGAGCACGCGGATGTCGACCAGCTCCGCGGCCAGTTCCTCGACGCCCGCGTCGAGCCTGCTGATCTCGAGCAGATCGCCGAGCAGGGACTCGAACCGGTCGAGCTCGTCGACCAGGAGCTCGGTGGAACGGGCGAGACCGCTGGGGAACTGCTCGCGCGAGGCGTGCAGCACGTCGGCGGCCATCCGCACGGTGGTCAGCGGGGTGCGCAGCTCGTGCGAGACGTCCGAGGTGAACCGCCGCTGGAGCTGACCGAACTCCTCGAGCTGGTGGATCTGCTCCTGGATGCTCTCGGCCATCTCGTTGTACGACTCGGCCAGCCGCGCCACGTCGTCCTCGCCGACGACCGGCATGCGCTCGTCGAGACTGCCGTCGGCGAAGCGCTCCGCGACCTCAGCGGCCTGGCGGACCGGGCGCACGACCTGCCGCGTCACCAGGTTCGCGATGACGGCGAGCAGCAGGAGCAGCACGAGGCCGCCCACGATCAGCGTGTTCTGCACGACCTCGGCTGTGCGCTGCTCACTGGTGAGCGGGAACAGCAGGTAGAGCTGCATGGGTCGCGCGGAGCTGTTCACCGGGACGCCGACCACCAGCAGGGTGGTGGCTCCGGTCTCCCTCTGCACCGTGGTGATCTGCGTGCCGGAGCCGCCGCCCTCGACCAGGTCGCGCAGGCCCTTCGGCACGTCCTGGAGCGGGCCGGCGGCCGGGGTCTGCCCGTCCGAACCGACACCCGCGCCGTCGGCGAACACCGGCTCGAACGCGCCCGCGCCCGACGTCGTCGCGTCCTGCCCGGATCCCGCGCTGGTCAGCTTGTTCAGCGCGCTGGTGAACCTGGTCTTGACGCTGTCCGGTCCCGGGTTGAGGCCGGACAGGTCCGGCTGCACCGCCGCGGCGCTGGTCTTGGTCTGGCGGATCGCCGCCTGGGTCTTGGTCTCCAACAGCTGTCCGGTGATCTGCATCTGCAGCACCATGCCCAGAACGAACACCACCGCCGAGGACAGCGCGAGGGTGCTGACCACCACCCGCAGCTGCAGGGAGCGGCGCCAGAGCTCGCCGAACGCCACCCAGCGGCGGTGCGCCTGATCAGCGACGTGCTGCGCCTTGCGCACCACGCGACGCACCAGCCGGGTGTGCGGCTTCATCCTCTGGACTCCGGATGGATCACGGAGGGCCGGCCTTGTAGCCGACGCCGCGGACCGTCAGGACGACCTCGGGGTGCTCCGGGTCGCGCTCCACCTTCGAGCGCAGCCGCTGCACGTGCACGTTGACCAGTCGGGTGTCTGCCGCGTGCCGGTATCCCCACACCTGCTCCAGCAGCACCTCCCTGGTGAACACCTGGCGCGGCTTTCGGGCCAGCGCCACGAGCAGGTCGAACTCCAGTGGGGTGAGCTGGATCGGACGGCCCTCGCGGAGCACCTCGTGGCCGGGGACGTCGATCGTCAGATCTCCTATGGCCAGCATCTCGGCCGGCTCCGCCTCGGTGCGGCGCAGCCTCGCCCTGATCCTCGCCACGAGCTCTTTCGGCTTGAACGGCTTGACCACGTAGTCGTCGGCGCCGGACTCCAGCCCCAGCACCACGTCGACGGTGTCGCTCTTCGCGGTGAGCATGACGATCGGCACGCCCGACTCGGCGCGGATCGCCTTGCACACGTCGATGCCGTTCATGCCGGGCAGCATCAGGTCGAGCAGTACGAGATCGGGCTTGAGTTCGCGCAGAGCGGGCAATGCACGAGCGCCATCGGCGACCACCGCGGTGTCGAAGCCCTCCCCCCGCAGCACGATGGTCAGCATCTCCGCCAGAGCGGGATCGTCGTCCACCACCAGCACGCGTGCCTTCATGCGCAACATCGTCGCACTGGCGGCCGAGCGCATCTGCACCGCCCAGCGATCATCGCTGCTGGTCGCCACACGTGTCCGGTCCGTAACCGACCGCTGTTGTTGTTCCACCCCGACCACCTCGCCCCGATCCAAGCCGCTCACGCGATTCGTCACGGGGTAATACGCGGAGCCGTCACGTTTCGTTACCGGATCGGCAGCAGACCGCGTCCTGCGGCGCTCCAGGACCGCTGCGGACGCCGCTCAGCCGGTGAACAGACCGTCCAGGAGCGAGCCGGTGTCCACGTCCGACGATCCGTCGACGACCCGCCATGGCGAGAGCCAGTCGTCGGCGGCGAGTTCGTCGTACACCTGCGCGCAGCGCTTCTGCAGGTCGGCGTCCGACTCGTAGGTGTCTCGCGTCCTGTCGGCGTCCGCCTGTTCCCGGCGCGCAGCACGGTCGGCGGCGACTTCGGTCGGTACCCGGAGCAGCAGTTGCAGGTCTGGGACGGGGACTTCGAACCGCCCGATCTCCAAGTCGCGCACCCAGGCGACGAAGTCGCCGCGCGCATCCTGGTGCAGCCTCGCGGCGCCGTAGGCGGCGTTGGAGGCGACGTAGCGGTCGAGCAGCACGACGTCGTAGGCCGCCAGGTCGGCTCGGATCTGCTCGGCCGCGCCGCGCCGGTCGAGCGCGTAGAGCACCGACATCGCGTGAACGGAGTCGGTGAGGTCGCCGAGCCTGCCGTGCAGCGCCTCGCGGACCAGGTCGGCGTGCACGTCCTCGCCGTAACGGGGGAACGCGCCGGTGGTCACCGATGCTCCGCGCGCGGCGAGCGCTTTCGTCAGCGCAGCCGCCAGCGTGCGCTTCCCGGCTCCGTCGACTCCTTCGATGACCACGAGCTTTCCCACGGCGTCAACTCTAAAGGGCGGCCGCAGCCGGACCGCACACGGAAAGCCACTCGACCGGAGGTATCGAAACGACCACTCGGGTGATCAGGGATCTTTGCGTCACCGGATCGAGTGACTACGGTGAACCAACGCTTCGGCCGTGTGGAAGGTGGTGCCGCGGTGACCGCGGAATCCGGGCCCGCCGAATCGGCTGATGAGCCGGTCGGCCACCCGACCGGGGGTCTGCCGACCTCTCTCGCCGAGGCCCTGCGCTACGGTCCCTTCCACCGCGCGCTGCGCGACGCGATCGCCCACCGGGGCATCTCGTTGGCACGGTTGCGCTCGGACCTCGAGCATCTCGGCGTCCAGGTCGGGCAGTCGACGCTCAGCTACTGGCAGCGCGGTCTGCGCCACCCGGAGGTGCCTCGCGCGATGGCCACGGTCCAGGCGCTGGAGACGGTGCTCCGCCTGCCGTCCGGCTCGCTGACCACGCTGATGAACAAGCCTGCGGCCCCGGCGGCGTTCTCCGCCGCGTGGGCCGGAACCGCACCGCTGCTCGCCGAGTTCCAGGCGATGCAGGAGACCGGTCGCAGCAATGCGGACCTGGAAGTGCTGTCCGTGCACGACGCGGTGGTCATCGGGGCGCAACGCGAGCAGCGGGCGATCACCACGCGCTTCGTGGTGAGGGCGCTGCGACACGGACCCGACCGATATCTCGCGGTGCACCGCGGAGATCAGGGCAGTGACATCGACAGCGCCGTCGTTCGGGCTGCCGAGGGGTGTCGTCAGGGGCGGCTGCGCAGGCAGGGCGCCGCCCGTGGGCTCGCCGTGGAACTGCTCTTCGACCGCAAGCTCGCGGCGGGCGAGGAGCACGTCTTCTGCTTCACCGTCCTCGACGACACCGGCGACGCGACCCCTGGACACCACCGGACCTTCCGCGAGCCGTGCCCCGGCTACCTGCTGCAACTGGCGTTCCACCGGCGCACGCTACCCGCCCGGTGCACCAAGCAGTTCAGGACGGATGCAGAGGCCACGCCGGTGGACGTGGACGAGCTGGTGTGCGGTCTCGGCGGGGTGGTCAGCGCCTACTTCACCGACGTCGGGCCAGGGGTGGCCGGAGTGTCCGTCGAGTGGACCTGATCGCAGGCGAGAAGCTCGTACGAGCCTCTCGCCTGCGATCAGGCGGTGATCAGTACCGGTAGTGCTCGGCCTTGTACGGGCCCTCGACGTCGACGTCGATGTACTCGGCCTGCTCCTTGGTGAGCTTGGTGAGCTGGCCGCCGAGCGCGGCGAGGTGGATGCGGGCCACCTTCTCGTCGAGCTTCTTGGGCAGGCGGTAGACCTCGTTGTCGTACTCCTCGTGCTTGGAGAACAACTCGATCTGCGCGATGACCTGGTTGGAGAACGAGTTCGACATCACGAAGCTCGGGTGGCCCGTGGCGTTGCCGAGGTTCAGCAGACGGCCCTCGGACAGCACGATGATCGAGTGGCCCTCGGGGAAGACCCACTCGTCGACCTGCGGCTTGATGTTGATGCGCCGGATACCGGGGTAGCGGGCCAGCCCGGCCATGTCGAGCTCGTTGTCGAAGTGGCCGATGTTGCCCAGGATCGCCTGGTGCTTCATGGCAGCCATGTGCTCGACGCGCACCACGTCCTTGTTGCCCGTGGTCGTGATGACGATGTCCGCGCGGCCGAGCACGTCCTCGAGGCGCTGCACGTCGTAGCCGTCCATCGCCGCCTGCAGACCGCAGATCGGGTCGATCTCGGTCACGATCACGCGCGCGCCCTGGCCGCGCAGCGACTCCGCCGCGCCCTTGCCCACGTCACCGTAGCCGCAGACCACGGCCACCTTGCCGCCGATCAGCACGTCGGTGCCGCGGTTGATGCCGTCGATGAGCGAGTGGCGGATGCCGTAGCGGTTGTCGAACTTCGACTTGGTGACCGCGTCGTTGACGTTGATCGCCGGGAAGAGCAGTTCACCCGCGGCGGCGAGCTGGTAGAGCCGCATGACACCGGTCGTGGTCTCCTCGGTCACGCCGCGGATGCCCTCGGCGATCTTGGTCCACTTGCCGTTGTCCTCCGCGAGGGAGCGCCGCAGCAACCCGAGGAAGACCTTCCACTCCTCGGAGTCGCCCTCCTCCTCCGGCGGCACGACCCCGGCGGCCTCGTACTGCTTGCCGCGGTGCACGAGCATGGTGGCGTCGCCGCCGTCGTCGAGGATCATGTTGGGGCCCTGGCCGTCCGGCCAGGTCAGCATCTGCTCCGCGGTCCACCAGTACTCGTCGAGCGTCTCGCCCTTCCAGGCGAAGACGGGGACGCCCTTCGGCTCCTCCTCGGTGCCGTGCGGGCCGAGGACGACGGCCGCGGCCGCGTGGTCCTGGGTGGAGAAGATGTTGCACGAGGCCCAGCGGACCTCGGCGCCCAGAGCGACGAGCGTCTCGATCAGCACCGCCGTCTGCACCGTCATGTGCAGCGAGCCCGAGACCCGCGCACCCTTGAGCGGGTACACCTCGGCGTACTCGCGACGCAGCGCCATGAGGCCGGGCATCTCGTGCTCGGCGAGCCGGATCTCCTTGCGGCCGAACTCGGCCAGGGAAAGATCGGCCACGGCAAAGTCGATGCCGTTGCGGGATTGCAGCCTCTCGGCGGTCATCGGGGGTTCCTCCACGCCATATGTCGGGATACGTCAGACACTACCGCTCGCCACGCCGAGCCCTCCGATCGGCGGAAAGTCGGCGGCGATGCCCCAGGATGGCCTGTTCAACCCGGACAATCCCTCGAAGATCACTGATGTGCAGCCTGCTGGAGGACTCGTGCTGATACCCGGACCCGACACACGCGTCGTCGAGTTGAGGGTGCACGGTGTGCTGGGCACGACGGCCCAGTCCCTCGTGGACGCCGTGGCGGCGGTGGACGTGGCGGGCGACGGTGTCGGCCGTGTCGTGCGGCCCGCCGACCGGCTGCGCCGCCCCGCGCCGGGACCGGTGCTGCAGGCGGAGGGCCGCCCGGTGAGCCGGGTCGTCGAAGGTTACCTGTGGGGCGGCATGACGTCGGGCGGCTGGACGAAGGCGACCTGGACGCTGCTCTTCCCGTTCGTCATGGCGAACGTCGCGCACTGGATGCTCCCGCCGATTCCCGAGCGCAGCACGGCCGGCCACCTGCT
Source organism: Pseudonocardiaceae bacterium (assembly GCA_036008865.1). Taxonomy (GTDB): domain Bacteria; phylum Actinomycetota; class Actinomycetes; order Mycobacteriales; family Pseudonocardiaceae; genus DASYMV01. The sequence continues at coordinate 12,198 of DASYMV010000352.1, forward strand.
GGGGTTCGCCCTGCGGTCGTTGTTGCGCCTCGCGGCGCTGCTGCTGACCGTGCTGCTCATCGCGCAGGTGGCCGTCGTCAGCCTCGACCTGATCGCAGCGCAGTGCCTCGCACGGGATGTGGTGTGCCTGACAGCAGTTCCCGACCAGGCGCGTGCTCTGCCGTGGTTGCGTTCCGCGGCCGGACTGATGCCGATCGCCCTCGCAGTGCACGTGCTGCGACGGGTGTCCGCCGTCGACTGGCGCGTCGAGCGCGAGGAGCAGTCCGAGGATCCGCCCGCGACCGGTGTGCCGGGACTGCCCGGCGCGCACGTCGCGACCGATGCGGACACGCCCGCTCTGCGTTCACTGCACGTGGTCGCGGCGCTCGCGACCGCGTCGTTGCTGGCCCTGGGCGGTCCCGCCGGACCGTTGCTGGCGGTCGGCGTGCACGGCGCGGCGATCACCACGGCGTGGGCGATGGCGCTGGCCCTGGCGGCCCTGTGCGCGCTGAGCGTGATGCTGCTGGACGACCCGACGGGTGGAGCGCCGCACCGCGGCGGCCGGTGGCTGCGCACGGCTTTGGGGCGCACGCCCCGCGGAGTGCTGCTGGGTGGTGCGGCCCTGCTGTTGATCGTGACCGTCGTCCTGCTGGACCGGTTGCCTGCGCGGCTGCCCGGAGCCGACATGACGGTGCAGGCCATCGCCGCGCTGTTCGCTCTGGTGTGCGTCCTGTTCGGGCTGCTGCTGGTGCCGTACGCGCTGATCGCCAGGAAGACGTGGACGAGGCTGCCCCGTGAGCTGCGCCCCTGGGCTGGCGGCTGGATGGCGGCGCCGGTGCTCGCCGTCGCCGGGTTGCTCGGCGGCGGTTTCGGCGCGGGTGTCGCGCTGGCCGTGCGCAAGGCCGTCGGGGGCGGTCTGACACTGCCGAGGGGATACGACTACATCACCGTGCTGTGGGGAGTGGCGGGTGTGCTCGCGGCACTGTCCGCCCTCGCCGTCGGTGCGACGACCGGATTCGTGCGGTGGACATCGGTCCGCCGGGGCGTGGACTGGGCGCGAGAGGTCTCGCTGCTGCACATCGGGCGGGGGCGAGATGCCCGGCGCGCGGCGCGGGCGTGGTGGTGGGCGCGCTGGGAGCGCAACCACAGCCACCACGTGGTGCTGATGATCGCGGGCGTGTTGTCCGCGGGTGCGGTGCCGGCGACCGTGCTGCGGCTGCGCGAGCTGGACCCGCCTGCGTGGGCGCGGCCGTTCTCCGTCCTCGGCGTGGCCGTGCTCGGTGTGCTCGCCGTGGGACTGCTGCGGGCGGTGTACCTGGCGGCGCGCCGGCCGGAGTCCGCACGGCGGCTGGGCGTCCTGACCGACATCGCGTCGTTCTGGCCGCGCGAGGCGCATCCGGTGGTGCCTCCCTGCTACGCGCTGAAGGTCGTGCCGGAGCTCATCGCCCGCGCCAAGGAGCACCTGCGGGATCCGGGCACGCGCGTGGTGCTGGCCGGGCACAGCCAGGGCAGCCTGCTCGTCGCGGTGGCCACGGCACGACTGCTGGAGGAACTGCCGGAGCACGAACGCGAGCGCGTCGGCCTGCTCACCGCCGGGTCACAGCTGCAATGGGCCTACCCCAGGGCCTTCCCCTCCGTCGTGCCGCACAGCTCGCTCGCCGCGCTGGCCGCGGGCCTTGACGGCCGGTGGAGGGCGCTGTGCCGGGGCACGGATCCCCTCGGTGGTGCCGTGACGACGTGGCGGCGCCAGGTGTTCGACGGAATGCTGCTCGGCGTCGGGTTTCGCCCCGACGGCACCGAGGGCGCCTTGCCGCCCGCGTTGCGCGGACCGACCGGAGCGCTCGTGCTCGGTGGTGACCACTGGCTGCCCGACCCCCAGCGCGGGCCGTTCCCCGGCCGCCGATGGGCCTCCGGGGTGTGCGGGCACGCGGACTACACGTCCGATCCGGAGTGGGACCGAGCCGTGGCGATGGCGGCAGGCCTCGAGCGGCCCGGCTCACCGCCGCCGACGTTCGGGCTGGTGCTGCCGACCGCTCGTCAGCCCCTTCCCCACCTGCGGAGCACCGCCCCGGATCCCACCTGAGGTCCGCACGAGGTGGGCGGCGAGCAGGCGGTCGGCGGCGGCGGTGCGGCCGGTCTCCGCGAGCAGACCGGCGGGCGCGAGCACGTACCGGTCGTCCACCACGATCGAGGCCGTGCGCAGCACGGGTCTCAGCACCGGGTCGTCACGCAGCACGGTTTCGACCTCTGCGACGGACGGGGCGTGACGGAAGACGCCGCCGGAGAGCACGAGGACGCCCGCACCGCGCGGACCCAGTTGGCCGTCCACCAGCCTGAGGTGCCTGCGCACCGCGAGCACCGCCGCGAGTGCGGCGAGCCGCAGGTCCACGGCCGCCTGCTCGGTGTCGCCGGGCACCCAATCGGGTGCGGACGTCCGCGACAACGACTGCTCGCGGAGGAACACCGCCTCGTCCCGGTCGACCAGCCGTTCGGCTTCGGCCTCCGCCACCACTCCGGGAGCGGACCAGCGCATGCCGAGGTCACCCTCGACGGTCCGCCGGTCGGGCGGCAGGGCGACCGTCCGCTCCGTCGCTGAATCGTCCACAGCGGACACCGTCGAGTACACGTCGGTGGTCGCCCCGCCGACGTCGACCACGAGGACCGTCCCCTCGCTGTCCTGCCCGGCGAGGCGGGACACACCCGCGAGTACCGCGTCCGGCGTCACCGCGCGCACCAGGCGCTGGAAGCGCGGCCCGCGCGACAGGCCCTTGCCGCCGATCACGTGACGCAGGAAGACCTCCCTGATCGCGCCGCGAGCCGGGCCAGGGGCGAGTTCACCCACGTCGGGAAGCACGTTCGCCGCAGGAACCACCGTGCGCCCGCCGGCGTGCAACACCTCCAGCGCGTCCGGGCGCGCGTGCTGGTTGCCGGCCAGCACCACGGGGCAGGCGATGCGGTTGGCGGCCAGCCGCTTCGCGTTGTGCAGCAACACCCTGGTGTCACCGCCGTCGGTGCCGCCGACGAGCAGCACCAGGTCGGGACGTGACGCACGCAGCTCGCGCACTCCCGCTCCGTCCAACTCGCCCGCTGACACGTGCACGACCTTCGCCCCGGCGGACAGCGCCACCCGGTACCCGGCCTCGGAGCTGACGAGCCTCTCCTGACCGACCACCGCGAGGCGCAACCCTCCACCGGCCGAGGAGCAGGCCAGCACCTCCGCCCCGCGCGCGTTCAACTCGTCCGTGACCGCGTCGATGCCGTGCAGCACCTCGGGAGGCGTGGTGGGGTGCTGCGCCGTGCCGAGCAGTTCCCCGGCCGGTGAGAGGAGCGCACCCTTGGTCCACGTCGAGCCGACGTCCAGGCAGAGGATCAGGGCCACGACGCGAAGCTAGCAGTCCGTCAATCGCCCGTTGTGGACGTCTTCGCCGTCTCCCGGCTCCTGGTCGCCAGCACTGAGTGCCGACGGCCGTAGGCGAAGTACACCACCACGCCGATGGCCATCCAGATGATGAACCGAACCCAGGTCAGGGCCGTGAGGTTCAGCATCAGCCACAGGCAGGCGAGAATCGCCAGGATCGGCACCAGGGGGACGAGCGGCACCTTGAACCCGCGCTCCAGGTCCGGCCTCGTCCTGCGCAGCACCAGCACACCGGCGGAGACGAGCACGAAGGCGAACAGCGTGCCGACGTTGACCATCTCCTCCAGCTTGCCCGCGGGGAAGAAACCCGCCGCCACGGCGACCAGGACACCGATCAGCAGGGTCACCCGCACCGGCGTGCCGCTGCGGCCCGTCTTGGCCAGGGACCTCGGCAGCAGCCCGTCGCGCGCCATCGCGAACATCACGCGGGTCTGGCCGAGCATCAGCACCATGACGACCGTGGTCAGACCGGCGAGCGCGCCGATG
>DASYMV010000353.1:0-5979 GCA_036008865.1 Pseudonocardiaceae bacterium
GCACTCCGGCGCTCTCCGCGGAATCGACGAGGTCGTCTGGCATGTCGCCGTCGAGGAGCGCGGCGATGTGCCCGGCCTTGACCGCCACCTGGCCCAGGAACCGCGCCCACTCCGCGTCGGTCAGTTGCGCGAGACGCACAACTGTCCGGTAGGACGTGTCGTCCTCGTAGTCCTGCACGGAGGCGGCGATCCGGCCGGGACTGACGGTGATGGCGCCGACGTAGCCGGTCCAGGCGTATTTGCGGCCTTGCTTGAGCTGCTCCTGGTCGAGTGCGGTGTCCTCCATCGCCTTGATCCACGCGCGGCCCCACCACGATGTGGCGAAGTGCCCGCGGCGACGTTTACCCGGCGGGAACGCCGGAAATCCACGAACGTTCATCGCGCACCCCGCAGTTCGACCAGGTCGGCGAGTTCGGCGTCGGACAGTTCGGTGAATGCGGTTTCGCCCGCGCTCAGCACCGCGTCGGCCAGTTCTCGCTTCGACCGCAGCATCGCAGCGATGCGGTCCTCGATCGTCCCCTCGGCGATGAGGCGGTGCACCTGCACCGGGCGGGTCTGCCCGATCCGGTGGGCACGGTCGGTGGCCTGCTCCTCCACTGCTGGATTCCACCACCGGTCGTAGTGCACGACGTGATCGGCCTTGGTGAGATTGAGTCCGGTCCCAGCTGCTTTGAGCGACAGCAGGAAGATCTGCACCTCACCGTCCTGGAATCGCCGCACCATCTCCTCCCGCCGTGCCACCGGCGTCCCCCCGTGCAGGAGTTGGGTGGTTCTTCCCTTCGCGGTCAGATGTCGTTCGAGCAGACGTGCCATGGTCACGTACTGGGTGAAGATCAGGACCGTGCCGTCCTCGGCGATGATCGTGTCGAGCAGTTCGTCGAGCAGTTCAAACTTCCCCGAGCGTCCGCTCAACCTGGACTGCCCGTCCTTGAGGTACTGCGCCGGATGGTTGCAGATCTGCTTCAACCCGGTGAGGAGCTTGACCACGAGTCCCCGCCGCGCCATGCCTTCAGTGGAGCTGATCTGCCCCATGATCTCGCGCACGACCGCCTCGTACAGCCCCGCCTGTTCGCGAGTGAGCGCGACCGCGTGGTCGGTCTCGGTCTTGGGCGGCAGTTCCGGCGCGATGCCGGGGTCGGACTTGCGTCGCCGCAACAGGAACGGCCGCACCAGACGGGACAGTCGCTCGGCGGTCGCAGTGTCCTGATCGGCCTCGACGGGTTTGGCCCACCGCGACCGGAAGGCGCTGTGCGTGCCGAGCAGGCCCGGTGTCGCCCAGTCCAGGATGGCCCACAACTCCGAGAGGTTGTTCTCGACCGGTGTGCCGGTGAGCGCGACACGCGCGCCTGCCGGAATCAGGCGCAGTGCCTTGGCGGTGCCCGACGACCGGTTCTTCACGTGCTGGGCCTCGTCGGCGACGAGAAGTCCCCACGTGTGCCCGCCCAGGCGGGTGGCGTCGAGCCGCATCGTGCCGTAGGTGGTGAGCACGAAGCCGTCGTCTGCGCCGTCCAGAGATCTCCCGGGGCCGTGGAAGCGGCGCGTCGGCGTACCGGGCGCGAACCGCGCGATCTCGCGTTCCCAGTTGCCCAGCAGGGACGCCGGGCACACGACCAAGGTGGGGCCGGCCGTCGCGAGGTCGTTCTGCCGGTGCAGGTGAAGGGCGATCAAGGTGATCGTCTTGCCCAGCCCCATGTCGTCGGCCAGACACCCACCGAGTCCCAGCGACGTCATCCGTTCCAGCCACCGCAGTCCGCGCAACTGGTAGTCGCGCAGCGTGGCGGCCAGCGCGGCCGGTTGTCGCACCGGTTCACGACCCCCGTCGGGATCGGCGATGCGTTCGCGCAGCGCGTCCAGCCAAGCGTTCGGCGCCACGTCGACGCGTTCGCCGTCGACATCGGCCGTCCCGGTGAGTGCGGCACCGAGCGCGTCGATCGGGCTCAGCGGCTTCAGCTCCCGCTCGCGTGCCTTGCGGACCAGGTCCGGGTCGACGAGGACCCACTGGTCGCGCAGACGGACGACGGGTCGGTGTGCTTCAGCGAGGCGGTCCATGTCCGCCTCGGTGAGCGGCTCGTCGCCCAGAGCGAGCTGCCAGTTGAACGACAGGAGCTGATCACCGCCGAGAAACACCCGCACGTCCGACGGCGGCGAGTCGCCGTGGCCGACCGCGCCGCGCGCGGTCAGATCCTGCACCAGGTCTCGCGGCCAGTGCACGTCCACGCCTGCCGCTGTCAGACGCGGGGCCTGCCACAACAGGTCGGAGACCTCGTCGTCGCCCAGCACGAGTTCGTCCGGGACACCTTGGTCCAACAACCTCGCGAGCGGTGGCCACACCCGCGCCGCTCGGCGCACCGCCAGCGTGGCGTCGATCCGGGCACGTGGTCCGAACCCGTGCTCGGCGCCACCCCACAAATCCCCGGCGTCGACCACCCGCGTCGGGTCGGCCAGGCTGTGCACCTGTACAACCGCGTGGAATGCCTCGCGCTCGAAATCCCCGCCCGGCACCTCGACGCGCAGCGACATCCGCACACCGGAGTCGAGGCCGGCGGACATCTCGTCGGACCACGAACGCAGGTGGGAAACGCGTTGCGGCTCGAGCGCGGCGAATGCGGGACTGCCCGCCGCCAGTCCCGCTGCGGCGGTTCGGGGCATGCCGTCGGCCACGGCGTCGAGGAACCCGCGAACGAGGTCTTCCCCGTCGGCCAGCTCCAGCGGTGCGCCGCAGACCGGCACCGCCCGTGCCGAGGCGGGCATCGCGTCCACGAGTGCGCGGATCCGCTCGACGTCGGTCGCGTCGAGCGGCCCGACCCGCCAGGCGTCGAAGCCGTCTGGCGACACACCGGGGATCAGCCGTCCCCGTGCGACGAGTTGCAAGGCCACCAGCGCGGCCGCACCCCAGAACGCCGCCGCGGCATGTGCCGACCCGCCGCGCCGTGCCCTGGTCAGCACCGGGACGGCGTCTGAGACGGACAGCCTGATCGCGGGAACCGTGCGCGACTCGACCGCACCGCCGGTCGGGACGACCACGGTCAGCTCGCCGCGTTCCCCCACAGCCTCGGGAAGATCACCCCAGAACGCCACGCGACCCGTGCGCGGCGGATCACCGGCTTCGAACACGACAGAACATCGCGCGAGCTCCGCCGCCTGTTCGCCTGACACCCGCCCCATAACGCTCCTGGTCTCCAGCCCGTCAGCGGTTCAGCCGCCGGTAACGCCGCACGGACAACGAGTAGAAGATCTCGGCCAGCACCAGCGGCAGCCGCATGAACTCCGCCTCGCCGCGCTCGGTCACCTCGTGGTCCGTCCGACCCGGCGCCACCCAGCCCTCACGCAGGAACTCGTCTTTCGTGAGCTGCTCGAGGGCGTGGTGGATCGAGCCCCGCTTCACGTTCGCCCACTCATCAGCTCCCCAGGACAGCAGGTCGTTGCCCACCAGGTAGCCGTGCGCGCGCCCGTAGCCCCGCACCACACCGAGGACCAGCAGTCGCGTCGCCGACATCGTCTCCCACTCCAGCTCGGTGCCCGTCCCCCGTCAGCGTAGATCGACGTCGGGCAGTGGCGTTTCGGAGAGCAGCACTGCGCTCTGATAATGATTGGCGCCTGCCACCGTCGATCTGCCAGCGTTCGACCATGTCCAAGTTCTTGTTCTTCTGGGGACACCGACCGCAGCGCGACGGCAGCGTCGGACCTGGATGCCTGAGCCAGTGGTGGGAGGCGCCCTTCAGCGTCGAGGGCATCACCTACCGCACGGCCGAGCACTTCATGATGGAGCGCAAGGCACGGCTGTTCGGCGATGAGGTCTCGGCGGAGCGGGTTCTCGCCGCCGCGCACCCCGGCGAGGCGAAGCGGCACGGCCGCGAGGTGCGCGGGTTCGACGGGGCGGTCTGGGAGGTCAACCGGTACGACATCGTCGTGCGGGCGAACCTGGCGAAGTTCGGACAGCACGAGGATCTGCGTGAATTCCTGCTGAGGACCGGCGACCGCGTGCTGGTCGAGGCGAGTCCGGTCGATGCGGTCTGGGGCATCGGTGTCAGCGCGGACGACGAGCGGGCGACGAGGCCGTCGGAGTGGCCGGGGCTCAATCTGCTCGGCCAGGCACTGATGGACGTGCGGGCAGCGCTGCGGGGCTGAACGCGTGTGCGTGGGTCACACCTCGATCGACAGCCGGCCGATCGGTTCGAGGAGTTCGCTCTCCTCGTAGTCGAGGTGACTGGTGAGCGCGGTGTCGAGGCGATGGACCTCGTCGAGCACCGCGGGCATCTCGTCGGGGTCGCAGGTCATGCGGACCAGGGCGTTGTCGAGATTCACCAAGATCTCGTGGATCATCTCGTGCTCTTGTCCGAGGCGGGTGAGCACGGGCTCGAGAGTGGGATCGGCGGTGCCGATCTCGGTGAACATGTGCCGGTCCTCGATGCTGTGGTGGATGTCGAGCAGCCGGCAGTAGTTGCCGCAGAACGCACCGAGCGCCTCGTAGTTGTGCTTCATCGTCATGGTGTTCACCAGCGATCGGGCGGCGTCGGCGTCAGCGGACTCGACCGCTCGGACCACGTTGCGCATCTCGTGGCGCAGGTGGTTGTGGATCGCGACGAGGGTCATCTGTCCTCGCCGCCCGGTAGGGGTGACCGGGGCGTCGGGCTGCTTCGCCGCGCGCGGCCGCGTCGATTCGTCGAGTTCCACGAGCTGATCGTAGAGCGTTCAACCAAACTGGTTCCCCTGCAGCGGTTTGATCACGCGGCACGGGTTTCCGGCGGCGAAAACGCGTGAGGGCAGGTCGCGGGTCACGACGCTGCCCGCACCCACGACGGTGTCGGATCCGATGGTCATGCCGGGACAGACGACCACTCCACCGCCCATCCACACGTCGTCGCCGATGGTGATCGGCGCGCAGTCCACGAGTATCGCGTCGTAGTTGAGAAAGCTGTTGCGTCCCAAACTGACCAGGTATCCGTAGTCGCACTGGAACCGTGGCATGATCCACGATCCGTCGCCGATGGAGCCGAGCAGTTCGCCGAGGATCTTCCGCCGCTGCTCGTCCTGGCCTGAGGTGGTGACGTTGAAGGCATCCAGCAGCACCTGGCAGTGCCTGCGTTCGGCGACGAGTTCGGGATCGTTGTCCCGATAGAGCTCTCCGCGCAGCATCCGTTCCTTCTGATCACCCACGCGGCTGATCATCGCACCGGCCCATGAGTTGGTGGTGGAGAAGTGTTCGGTGATCACGAGTTGGTGGTACTCGCAGACGCGCAGAGCGTGGCGCGCCAGGCGCCACACGTTCCAGCCCCCGAAGCTCGCCGAGCAGGGACGCCGACGCCTCTGGCCTCGTCCGATCTACGCTAGCGGGGTGTGGTGTGGCCGCGATCACCACGCGGCCCGATCGAACCGGGTGAGGTGAGGCGAGTTGGCGACAACACTGGCGCCCGCGCCACAGCGGCAGGCCGCCCCCGCCAGGGTCGTCCGGCACCCGTTGCGGCGGATGGGCCGGCTCGCGAAGACCACTCCGGGACGCCTCAGCCTCATCGCGCTGGTGTTGATCTTGATCAGCCTTCTCGCAGGTGGGCTGACGGCGTGGAGCGTGCAGCGCCGGGCGGCCGCGCTGCAGGACCTCGCGACCCGCAGCGAGCCGCTCAGCATCGCCGCGCAAGAGGTGTACCGGTCGTTGTCCGACGCCGATGCCACTGCGGCCAGCGCGTTCCTGTCCGGAGGCCTGGAACCCGCGGCACTTCACCAGCGCTACCAGTCCGACATCGCGCAGGCCGAGTCGGCGCTCTCCCTGGCCGCCGGAGAGGCCACCCAGTCATCCGAGTTCTCCGGCGCTCTGGCGACCCTGTCGGGCCAGTTGCCGGTCTACACCGGCCTGGTGGAGACCGCCCGCGCCAACAACCGCCAGGGACTGCCGCTCGGCGGCGCGTATCTGCGGTACGCGAACGAACAGATGCGCAAGGACGGCGGCCTGCTCGACGCCGCCAACAAGCTCTACGAGGTGGA
>DASYMV010000354.1:0-1684 GCA_036008865.1 Pseudonocardiaceae bacterium
TGAGCGCGACAAGAAGGACGAACGCCAGGAAGAAGAAAATCACCGGCACGTAGAACACCGGGCGGGCGACGAACTCCGAGAAGGTCGTCATCGCGCCTGCTGCGCTGGCGCTGTTGACTGCCGCGATGACGAACACGACAAGCGCGAACAAGGCCGCGTAGACAACGGTGGCGAGTAAGGCGATCAGGATGCCAGCTCCGCGGTTTCCCTTCGCACGGGGCGGTACGGGAGCCTGCACGTAGATGGGGGTCGGGGACTGCTGGGCGTAGACAGGGTAGTCGCGAGGAGGGTTCGCCGACGGGAGCACCCCGCTTTCCTCAGCATCCGCTGTTCCCGCGTCTGCTGCGGGGGACGAAGTCGATGCAGTCGCTTCCGATGCTGCGGTGGGCGCTGCCGTCGCTTCGGCTGCGGCCCGGCGCGTCCCGGCCGCCGAATCGCCATGATCCTCCTGTCCGACATGGGTAGGGAGGACGCGGGTCGCGTCACTGTCCCCACTGCCGGTGTCGACGCGAGCACCCGTGTCGAGGGGAGCGTCTCTGTCGACGGGAGCGTTCATGGATTCGCGATGTGTTTCAGAGACAGTCGCTGCGGCGGCGGGCACCTCCGGCGCATTCTGGGCGAGATCGGTGCGTTCCTGCATCCGGTCGTCGAGGAGATCAGAGCGGAACTCGACTGGCACGGCAGCGGGAGTGGTTTCGGGGGTCGGTTTGCGGTCTTCGGGGGTTGTATCGCTCATCCTGCGCTCCTCTGGCCGTGGGCCGATTGTCAGTGCAACTGTAGCAACGCCCGCCGACCATCCCCGGTACCCGACGCCGGCGGGCGCGGCCTGGACCCCTTTGCGACCATGGTCTCGGACTCCCCCGGTGCACCAGCACAGCAGGATGGGGCACCTCTCGTTCAGCTAACCGGTCCGCGGCTCGAACGCACCCGATTCAAGCAGCACGTACACGTAACCGCCGATCGTCGCGGTGAAATTGCCATCGGGGAAAGCCCCCTCACTCTCACCTGCGACCGCAGCCGTCGCGAAGGTCGTCACCGTGAACAGCCTTCTGCCCTTCTGCAGGGCGTCAACGAGGTTCAGCACGCTGCTGTAGTTCCCCTCGACGTCAACAGACACCGGGACCGCCACGAAGTTGTCGGCGCTGACGCGTCCGTCAGCCAGCTGCGCGCCCGCCCCCGTCGTGTCGAGCGTTCCCGCTGCCAATGCCCCACCGCCGGTTTGGGCAGCCAGTGCAGGATCGGCGGGTGCATCCGCAGCGGAATCCGCGTCGGCGACACCCGCTGCAGCCGACTGCGTGTCGGCATCCGTTCCCACCGTCAGGTCCGTGCCGGCAGTCGCCGCTGGCGCGTAGACCTGAGCCTCGTTCACGGTGACCGTGGTGATAGTCACGCCGATCTGCCGCCCGATGCTGTCGAGCTGACCGATGAATGCCGGAATGTCGGCACCATCGGGAACCGACTTCCGAAGGTCAGCCAGGCGGGCTTTCAAGCCATCGATGTCTCGGAACTGCTCGGTGAGGCGTGTCAGCTGCAACTCGTATTGCTCGTTCTGAGCTTCCACCGCGCTGCGCGCCTCACCTGCGATGCGCGCCTCGTCCAACTTCGGCGAGATGCCGAGCACCCATCCCAGGGCCATCACCGCGAGGATCATCAGCACCGCTCCGAACACCCAGGCCCTGTTCTT
>DASYMV010000355.1:0-12036 GCA_036008865.1 Pseudonocardiaceae bacterium
ACCGGAATTCTTCGAAGCCTTCGCCGGTGAACTCGCCAAGCACCGGGCATGGGAACGCGACACGACCTCCGTGCCCGCCTGACGCGCCGATCACGACGCTCGGGAGCAACTATCGCGCCCGAGCGTCGTGAGCCGGCGAAACACCCTGGCTTCACTTGACGGGTGACACTGCCGTCCCGGTTCGGGTCTTCGCGACCGTTCGTCGGAGGGAAGGGACGGCCGGGCATCGTGCCCGTGCTGGCCGAGCTGGAACCCGATGGCTACGAGCCGCCGCGCGCTCCCGCATTCGTGTCTTGCGTTTCCGGGCCGAGGCGGAAGCTGATGACCTTGCCATCGCGGAACTGCGCCTCGGCTCGGCCCCGTACCCGCTCTTCGCGAGAGTCCCCGCGCGTCCGCACCGTCCAAGCCACCCGGCTGCGCGCGACCTGCTTTCGGGTGAGGTCGACGCGGACACCTTCGTGCAAGTGCTCGAGCACGAACCGACGCACCGCCTCCCGGCCGCGCGACGGACCGTGCGGCACGAAAGGCGCCGAGGACGCCAGTTCGACGTCGTCGTCGAAGAAGGCCAGCACTGCGTCAGGGTCCTGGCTCCGCCAGGCGTCCTCGAACGCCAGTGAGGTGAGGAACTCCTCGGCCTGGGATTCGCCGTGCACGATCAGGTCCTGGATGAACGAGGGATCGCGGTTGAGCTTGGAGAAGGTCCCCAGGGACCGGGACAGGCGGGACGGGGGCAGTTCGATCACGCGCACCACGATCGGCCTGTACTTGCCGCTCCGCGCGAGCAGGCCCTCCTCGAGCAGCTGGTCGATCTTCTCGATGACGTGCAGTTCCTGGTGCAGCGAGAGGTTGCCGGCCAGCTCGTTGCGCCGGTCCGCGATCTCGATCATCGTCGTGGGCTCGGTCTCCCACTCCTCGGCATTGATCTGAATGACCCAGATCTCCTCCGGCTCCGCGTCGATGAGTTCCCGTACGGGGGGTTCTGCGAGAACAGGCCGTCCCAGTAGACCCCACCGTCGAGTCGGACCGCGCGGAACAGGTTCGGAATGGCCGCCGACGCCAGGATCACGTCGACGGTGATCCTGGCGTGTCGACTGTTGAACGCCTTGAACTCTCCGGAGAGGACGTCCACGGCCCCCACGAGAAGCATCGGCTGCGCGCCGTCCGGATTGAGCTGGATCCGGTCGAAGTCCACCCGCCGCTGCAGCGTCCGCCGGAACTCGTCGAGCGCGACGACGGAGACAGGTGTGTGGTAGGGGCTGACGGCCGGCGTGACGACGTAGTCGGCCATCCTGCTCGCCCACATCATCCAGGAGTTGAGCATCTTGTCGGCTGGTGCGGTCGCCGCGTTGTCCGCCCAGAACTCCTCCAGGAGGCTGCCGGCACGGGTGGGATCGTTGCCCAACAACGCGTACCACGCCAAGAGCGCGCACACCGCACCGCCGGAGGTGCCGCTCAGACCCACGACCTCGTATCTGGCCAGCTCTTCTGGTTGGAAGAGCCGTTTGAGCACGCCCGCGGTGAACGCGGTGTGACTGCCCCCGCCCTGGCAGGCGATCGCCACCTGCTTCCTTCCCCGAGGAGCCTCCATCGTCTCTCCGCACAGCTCGCGGCGCGTTTTCGCCAGCTTCCCGGCTGGTCACCTCACCAGAAAACTCCAGAGCGGCTTCCGTGGCCGCGACAGAGGACCGGTTCCCCGACATCGTCGAACATCCGCAGTGGTGGTTCAACACGTCTTGACGCCCTACCTGGCACTGGCACCTGGCATGGTTGGTTCGACAATGCGACTCTGCTGGCGGCGGGGTGGCCGGCCGGCCTCGCCCCGTCCATCCGGAAGGCCGTGACAACGCCGTGGTCGACAGCGAACGCATCCTCGTCACCGGAGCCGGTGGAGGTGTCGGCGCCGTTGGGCGCACCGTCGTGGAGCTGCTGCGCGCCAGGGGCCTGCCGGTGCGGGCCATGGTGCACCGCGAAGACGAGCGCGCCGACGCGTTGCGGGCCTTCGGGGCCGAGGTCGTTGCCGGCGATCTGACGGACCCGGCGGCCGTGGCGGCCGCCCTCGACGGCTGCCCCACGGTCTTCTTCGGCATGAGCGTGTCGCCGGCCTACCTGGAGGCCGCCGCCACCGTGGCGACGGTGGCCTGCGCGGTCGGCGGTGTGGAGGCGCTGGTCGGTATCTCGCAGATGACCGTGTCGCAGATGACCGCGCTGAGCACCGAGGAGTCGCACCAGCAGCGCCTGCACTGGCTGTCCGAGCGGGTGCTCGACTGGTCCGGACTGCCGGTGGTGCACATTCGGCCGACCATCTTCCTGGACAACCCCCTGTTCACCACGCTGGCCGCCCGGTCCATCGCGGAGAGCGGCACGATCCGACTGCCGTTCGGCACGGGTCGTACCTCGCCCATCGCGGTCGTGGACGTCGCTCGCGTGGTCGCCACGGTCCTCGCCGACCCGCGTCCGCACCTGGGCCGGGTCCTCGAACTGACCGGGCCCACCTCACAGGACATGACCGGCGTCGCGGAGGAGTTCACGCGGGCGCTCGGCCGACCGGTGTCCTATGTGGACGTTCCGCTCGACGCGTGGGCCGAACGGGTCGCGGCCACCGCAAACCTGTCGCCGCACGTCGAGGAGCACCTGGTCACCATGGCGCGCCTGCACCGGAACAACCGGTACGACCGCTCGACCGACACGGTCGAACGCGTCACCGGGACGCCCGCGCGCTCGATCGAAGAGTTCGTCGCGGAGCGGGCCGCCCTGTTCGGCCGGTAGGCCGATCCGCGGGCCGGTCAGGAATCCGGGTACGGGGTCCCACCTGCGCTGGACGGCCGGGGAGATGCCGGCGCGGCGTGGCGAAGATGTCGCGGTTGTGGGGTAGCGCAGGTTGGTGTCATCGGCGTGCACGACCCCGATCGACACGAATGGTGCACCGTCGGGGGCGCGGAGACGCCACCGGTCGTCGGTTCAGCCGCGGAGTTCCATGGTGCAGCACTTCGGGCCACCGCCGGACTTGCGCAGCTCCGAGATGTCCACGAACACGGGCTCGAAGCCTCGCCGCGCGACCTGCTCGGCGAGGTTGGTCGCCTCGACCGGCATGACGACGTGACAGCCGTCGGACACGGCGTTCAGCCCGAGGCACGCCGCGTCCTCGGCCGTCGCGATCACGGCGTCGGGGAACAGCCGCCGCAGCACCTGCTGCGAACCCGCGGAGAAGGCGTCCGGGTAGTAGGCCACCAGCGGACGCTCGGACCGGTCGTCGAGCACGAACAGGGCCACGTCGAGGTGGTAGTACTGCGGGTCGACCAACTGCAGTGACACGACCGGAACGCCGAGCACCTCCTGTGCCTCGGAGTGGGCGGCCGGGTCGGTGCGGAAGCCGGTGCCCGCGAGGAGGAACCGCCCGGTCCAGGCGAAGTCACCCTCGGCCTCGTTGGTGCGCTCGGGCATCACGACGGCGCGGTAGCCCTTCTCCAGGAACCACCGGCGGAAGTGGTCGGCCTCGGCGGCCCGCTGCTCGGCGCGGAAGCGCGATCCGAGCACGCGCCCGTCGATCACGGTGCCCGAGTTGGCCGAGAAGACCATGTCGGGCAGGCCGGGCTGCGGCTCGATGACCTCGACGTCGTGGCCCAGCCGCTCGTAGGTCTCCTTGAGAGCGGTCCACTGCGTCATCGCCAGCCCCGTGCTGATCGGCTGGGTCGGATCCATCCACGGGTTGATCGCGTACTCCACGGTGAAGTACCGCGGCGGGCACATGAGGTACCGACGGGTGGTCGGCACGCGCACCGGCGCGGCAGGCGCCGCGATGTCGAGCGTGATGGGCTCGTCTCCGGGGCCGAGAATGGATACCGAGGTCATGGATCGAAATGTAGATGCGAGGAGGACCATCGAACAACGCCGCACTATTGCGTCAGATGGTGCAGAATGTTGCGCGTGGACTCCATTGACCATCGAATCATTTCGTGCCTGATGGCCAACGCGCGATCGAGCTATGCGGAGATCGGCAAGGAGGTCGGCCTCTCCGCCCCGGCGGTGAAGCGGCGCGTCGACAAGTTGCTGGACACCGGGGTGCTGCGCGGCTTCACCGCGGTCGTCGACCCGGAGCAACTCGGATGGGGCACCGAGGCCTTCGTCGAGGTGCACTGCCGCGGAAATGTCGCACCCGGTGACATCCAGGCACGCCTGGAGCCGATGGCCGAGGTGATGGCCGCCTACACCGTGTCGGGCGCGGCCGACGCGATCGTGCACCTGCGTGCCGCCAACATCCACCACCTGGAATCCGCGCTGGAACGGCTGCGTGCCGTGGAGATCATCGATCGCACGGTGTCGACGGTCGTGCTGTCCCGGCTCCTGGACCGTCCGCCCGCTCCGTGAAGTTAAAGTTCCGGGCATGGCTGAGGTGCTGTTGGACCGAACTGAGCGCGTAGCGGTGATCACGGTGCACGACCCGGAACGTCGCAACGCCTTGACACTGGAACTGTCCGAACAGCTGGTCCAGGCCGTCGCGACGTGCGAGCGGGACGCCGACGTCCACGCCGTCGTGGTCACCGGTGCGCCGCCTGCGTTCTGCGCGGGTGGAAACCTCACCGAACTCGGTGAGGCGGATGAGGACGGCCTGCGCCGCATCTACGCGGGCTTCCTCGCGGTGGCCAACTGCTCACTGCCCACGGTCGCCGCGGTCGGTGGCGCGGCCGTCGGAGCGGGACTCAACCTCGCGCTCGCCTGCGATGTGCGCGTGGCCGGCGAGCGAGCGCGCTTCGACGCCCGGTTCCTGCAGCTCGGCCTCCACCCCGGTGGCGGCTTCACGTGGATGCTGCAGCGGCTGGTGGGGCCGCAGACGGCCACGGCGATGACGCTGTTCGGCCAGATCCTGGACGCGGACGCCGCGGTGCGAACAGGCCTCGCGTGGAGTCGTGTCGACGGTGACCACGACCAGCTCGTGGCCGCGGCAGTGGCGCTGGCGAGCGCATCGGCCGAGGCTCCGCGCGATCTCGTGCTGAGCATGAAGCAGACGATGCGCAGCACCGCTGTCATCGACGAGCACGCGGTGGCGGTCGACACCGAGATCAAGCCTCAGGCCGCCTCCATCGGATCTCCCGCGTTCGCCGAGAAGCTGGCCGCTCTGAAATCCCGCATCAGCAAGCGCTAGGTGTAACCTGAAGTAACAGGTACTTTGACGCTGTGATCTCCATCGCGTTCACCTGTGACCAGGTGGCGCTGTGCTTACCTTCGGAAAGCCGATAGAACATCTGGTGAGACGGATTGTCCCGCTAGGTGGAACGTGAGCAATCGTGCGCCCACCTGCGACGACTACCCTCGCTGTAGTGCACGGCAGAGGCGCGGCCCATCCGTGAAGAGAGGGATCGGCTAGAAGATGAGCACCGAAGTGGGTAACGGTACGGCGCCCGAGGGGGCCGAGGTCCGCAAGCTGGACCGGGTGGTCATCCGGTTCGCCGGGGACTCCGGTGACGGCATGCAGTTGACCGGTGACCGGTTCACCTCGGAGGCGGCGGCCTTCGGCAACGACCTGGCGACGTTGCCGAACTTCCCGGCGGAGATCCGGGCGCCGCAGGGCACGCTGCCCGGTGTGTCGTCGTTCCAGCTGCACTTCGCCGACTACGACATCCTCACGCCCGGTGACCGGCCGGACGTCCTGGTGGCGATGAATCCGGCCGCCCTGAAGGCGAACATCGGCGATCTGCCCAAGGGCGGCACGCTGATCGTGAACACCGACGAGTTCTCCAAGCGCAACCTGACCAAGGTGGGCTACGCCAGCGATCCGCTGGAGGACGACTCGCTCGAGGCGTTCCAGGTGCACAAGGTCGCGATGGCCACGCTGACCATCGGCGCACTGGAGTCGACCGGCCTGGGCAAGAAGGACGCCGAGCGGGCGAAGAACATGTTCGCGCTGGGCCTGCTGTCGTGGATGTACCACCGCCCGACCGAGGGCACGGAGCGGTTCCTGCGGGAGAAGTTCGCGAAGAAGGCGGCCATTGCCGAGGCGAACATCCTGGCCTTCCGGGCGGGGTGGAACTACGGGGAGACCACCGAGTCGTTCGCGACCACCTACGAGGTCGCCCCGGCGAATCTGAACACCGGCACCTACCGCCAGATCACCGGCAACACCGCGCTGGCCTACGGCATCGTGGCGGCCGGACAGCGGTCCGGGCTGCCGGTGGTGCTGGGCACCTACCCGATCACGCCGGCGTCGGACATCCTGCACGAGCTGAGCCGCCACAAGCAGTTCGGCATCACCACGCTGCAGGCGGAGGACGAGATCGCCGGCATCGGCGCCGCGCTGGGCGCCTCCTACGGCGGCGCGCTGGGCGTGACCTCGACCTCCGGGCCGGGCATCGCGCTGAAGTCCGAGACGATCGGCCTGGCGGTGATGACCGAGCTGCCGCTGGTGGTCATCGACGTGCAGCGCGGTGGTCCGTCCACCGGTCTGCCCACGAAGACCGAGCAGGCCGACCTGCTGCAGGCCATGTTCGGCCGCAACGGCGAGTCGCCGGTGCCGGTGGTCGCGCCGCAGTCCCCCGCGGACTGTTTCGACGCCGCGCTGGACGCGGTGCGCATCGCGTTGACCTACCGCACCCCGGTGCTGCTGCTGTCGGACGGGGCGATCGCCAACGGCTCCGAGCCGTGGCTGATCCCCGACGTCGACGCCCTGCCGGACCTGAGCGTCACCTTCGCCACCGAGCCCAACGCCCCCGACGGCTCCGGCGAGTTCTGGCCCTACCTGCGCGACCCGAAGACTCTGGCCCGGCCGTGGGCGGTGCCCGGCACGCCCGGCCTGCAGCACCGCATCGGCGGACTGGAGAAGGCCGACGGCACCGGCAACATCTCCTACGACCCGGCCAACCACGACCACATGGTCCGGTTGCGTCAGTCCAAGGTCGACGGTATCGAGGTGCCCGACGTGACCGTGGACGACCCGTCCGGCGCGGCCAGGGTGCTGGCCGTGGGCTGGGGCTCGACGTACGGCCCGATCGGTGCCGCGGCCCGCCGCGTGCGCAAGATGGGCATGCACGTCGCGCACGCGCATCTGCGCCACCTCAACCCGTTCCCGGCGAACCTGGGTGAGGTGCTGTCCCGCTACGACAAGGTGATCGTGCCGGAAATGAACCTCGGCCAGCTCGCGTTGCTCCTGAGGGCCCGTTACCTCGTCGACGCCATCAGCTACACGAAGGTGCAGGGCCTGCCCTTCAAGGCCGAAGAGCTGCAGAACGTGCTCGCCGACATCATCAAGGGAGTCGAAGCGTGACCGCGATCGATCTCGGTCTGCCCGGGCTGGGAGGCCTCGACGGAGTTCCCACCACGGACGAACCGCAGAAGGCCAAGGATTACAAGTCCGACCAGGAAGTTCGCTGGTGTCCCGGTTGCGGCGACTACGTCGTGCTCAACGCCGTGCAGTCCTTCCTGCCGTCGCTGGGGCTCAAGCGCGAGAACATCGTGTTCGTCTCCGGCATCGGCTGCTCCAGCCGCTTCCCGTACTACATGAACACCTACGGGATGCACTCCATCCACGGTCGCGCCCCGGCCATCGCCACCGGTCTCGCGGTGGCCCGCCCGGACCTGTCGGTGTGGGTCGTCACCGGCGACGGCGACGCGTTGTCCATCGGCGGCAACCACCTGATCCACACGCTGCGCCGCAACGTCAACCTCAAGATCCTGCTGTTCAACAACCGGATCTACGGCTTGACCAAGGGCCAGTACTCGCCCACCTCGGAAGAGGGCAAGGTCACCAAGTCCACCCCGCTGGGCTCGCTGGACCACCCCTTCAACCCGGTGTCCCTGGCGCTGGGCGCCGAGGCCAGCTTCGTCGGCCGCGCCATCGACTCCGACCGCAAGGGCCTCACCGAGGTGCTGCGCCAGGCCGCCGAACACCGCGGCTCCGCGCTGGTCGAGATCTACCAGAACTGCCCGATCTTCAACGACGGCGCCTTCGACGTGCTCAAGGACGCCGACGAGGCCCAGCGCCGCATCATCAACCTCACCCACGGCCGGCCGATCACCTTCGGCCGCGACGACGAATACGCCGTGGTGCGAGACGGGTTCGGGCTGGCCGTGGCGAAGACCAGCGAGGTCGACGGAAGCGACGTCGTGGTCCACGACGCGACCGACCACAACCTCGCCTTCGCGCTGTCCCGACTGTCCACCCAGGACCTCACGCACACCATCACCGGCGTGTTCCGCAACGTGCAGCGCTCCACCTACGACGACGCCGCGCGCGCCCAGGTGGAGCAGGCCAAGCAGGCCCAGACCGCGGACCTCGCGGCGCTCCTGCGCGGCAAGGACACCTGGACCGTCGCCGGCTGACGCAGACTCGGACTCCGCAACGATGGGAGCTTTCGTTTCGCAACACGAAACGAAAGCTCCCATCGTTCGTCAGGGGGCGGGGCGGAACCCGGCCTTCTCCGCATCGGCGACGGTGCGGAACCACACGTCGGCGCGGGTCTCGTTGAAGTTCGCCGACTGGTTGGTGAAGTAGCGCCGACCGGTCAGCGTGGCCTTCACCTGGAAGTCCTGCGCAGGCGCAACGCCGTCCGACCTGGGCAGCACTGAGCCCGGCCCGAACGGCGACCGCGGGTTGAACCCCTGCGGCTGCTGGTACCGCGTGGTGCCCCCCGCACGACCCCCGGTGCTGGGGCTGAACCCGACCGGTCGCGGGCGCATGGGCCGTGCCGGCGGCGGCGTGGGACGCTTCGGAGCGGGCGGAGGAGGCGGAGGAGGAGGAGGCGGCTGGCGCACTCCTGCTGTCGGCGGCTTGGTCCTCGGAGGACGTTGCGGAAGACCGTTGCCCGCATCTGGGCCCTGCAGCCCGGGTGCGAGCTTCGGCACGAACGGCTGATCGTCCGAGGCGGTGAACGGAGCGGGTGAGGACGGGAACTCGGCGGCCTTGTCCCCGGTACCGCCCTCCACCTCGACCACGGGCTCGAACAGCGACCTCGGGCGCTCCGCGGGAGGAGCCACGGGGACGGCGGGCGGCGCGACCGGAGGCTTGGGCGCTTCCGCGTGCCGGGCTCGAGAGAACTCGGTCCGATCATCGACCACCGGCTGCTCACCCGTGAGATCGGTCTCCGGCCACCGATCTTCCTCGGCCTGCGGGGTCTCGGTGGCAGGTGCGAATGCCCCGGCTGCCGGGGTCGCCGGAATCAGCGAGGTCTCCTCGGCGGGGTTCTGCCGCCACTCTTCCCGATCGGCGAGTTCCCGGTCCTCGGCAGGCTCGGCGTCGGCCGCGGCCTCCACGGCATCAGAGCCTGTCTCCCCGGCGCGATGCAGCTCGGGCAACCCGTCGGCGACAGCCTGCTCGGGCTCGGGCCCCTCGTCGTCCTGCCCTGGGTCGTCCTGCTCCAGGTCGTCTTGCTCCAGCCAGACCTCACGCGGCCGGAAGACCACTTCTTCCACGGGAGCCGCGATCTCCGCCGGAGCACTGGGCTTCTCATTCCGGGACTCGACCTCGGCGGCCTGCTGCGACTCCAGCACGGGCATGTACTGCGTCTGCTCGACGGGGAGTTCGAGCTCTTCGTCCTCGAGGTCGTTCGCCTCCAGACCGGAGCGCTCGAATCCGGAGCGTTCGAACACGGTCGTCGCCTCCGCAGCACGCGGGGGCTCCGGCCGGACACCCTCGTCGGACGCCGGGCCCTGACGCTCGGAGAGGCTCCGCGGTCGGCCGTCGAACGGCGCATCGTCGCGTTCCTCGAACCGGTCGTGCGACTCGAGCGTGCCGAGGTACTCCTCGTCGCGAGGGGGCCGGTTCCATTGCGGCTCGGCGACGCGTCGCGGCTCCGACACCGGCACCGGCTGTGGTTCGAGCACCTCGTCGGCCAGCGACTCGGACTGCCAGTCGTCGTGCTCGTCGGGCGCCGCCGCGAGGACTTCCCACCGGGCCGCTCGCAAGTCGGCGAGGTCGCGCTCCAGTTCGTCCACGCGCTTCTTGGCGGGCCGGACGAGCACCAGCCAGGCCAGCAGCGCTCCGGCTGCGAAAGAGAGCAGGCTCCACAGCCAGACCTGCCCGAAGACCGACACCACGGGTAGTTCCTCCAACTGCCTTCGGGCACCCCGACACGCACCGCACCCTCACCCGGTTGGGGGGCGGGTGCAAAGCTACCTTGGCCACCACACCCGGTCGCGGATGCTCCGGATAGTAGGCCACCCGGTGCGGGCGACCCGGCATGACCGATCAAACTCCCAGCGTAAAGTGGCGCGCGTGCCGCCGTTGACGAACTCGGACTCCACCGCGGTAGAAGTTCACACGCATGCCCGCCCGAACAGGGGAGTGGCCTACGGCGCCGGTGCGTACATCCTTTGGGGTGTAGTTCCCGCTTATTGGCCACTCCTGGCCCCAGCGGCCTCGGTCGAGATCCTGGCCCACCGGATCGCCTGGTCTTTGGTGATCATGGCAGCGATCACCCTCGCGCTGGGGCGCTGGAGCGCCCTCAAGCACCTGTCCGGCAAGGGCTGGGCGATGGTCACGAGTGCATCGGTGCTGATCGCGGTGAACTGGGGTACCTACATCCAGGGTGTGAACACCGGACACGTGGTGGAGACCGCTCTCGGTTACTTCATCAACCCGCTCGTGAGCGTTCTGCTGGGAGTGCTGGTGCTGCGCGAACGTTTGCGCCTCGCGCAGTACGTCGCCCTGAGCATCGCCGTGATCGCCGTCGTCGTTCTCGCGGTCGACTACGGCAGGTTGCCGATGATCTCGCTGGTCCTGGCGTGCTCGTTCGGCCTCTACGGGTTGATCAAGAAGACTGTGCCGCTGGATTCCACGGCGAGCCTGACCGCGGAGAGCATCGTGCTCGCCCCGGTGGCGGTCGGCTATCTCGTCTGGCTCGGCGCCACGGGAGCCGGCACGTTCACCGGACACGGCATCGGCCACGTGCTGCTGCTGGCGTCCACCGGCGTGGTGACCGCCATCCCGCTGCTGCTCTTCGGCGCGAGCGCCCGCATGGTGCCGCTCGCGACGCTGGGCATGCTGCAGTACCTGGCGCCGATCCTGCAGTTCGTCTGGGGCGTGTTCGTGATGCACGAGCCGATGCCCGCGTCGCGCTGGATGGGCTTCGGCCTCGTGTGGATCGCGCTGCTGGTCTTCACCGCGGACGCGTTGCGCTCGCGCCGTCGGGCGAGCCAAGTCCTCGCCCCCGTGCAATGACAGCGATCGCGTGAACGATTCGGGCCGGTCGGGTGACCCGGCCGGCCCGAACCACTCACCAGGTCAGTGGGAGCGGGCGACGACGTACTCGCTGAGCGATTCGAGCGCGTCCCGAGCGGCGCACGACGGGAGCTTGCCCAGTTCGGTCCGTGCCTGGTCGGCGTACTCGTCCAGGGTCTGCCGCGCGCGCTGCAGACCGGCGGACCGCCTGAGCAGTTCGAGCGCCTCGTCCACCTCGACGTCGACCGTGATCGGGCCGGACAGCAGTTGTCCCAGCCGCGTGTCCGACGCACCGGGCTCTGCCAGCGCGTAGAGCATCGGCAGGGTCTTCACACCCTCGCGCAGGTCGGTGCCGGGCGTCTTGCCGGACTCCTCGGACGGCGAAGCGATGTCGATGACGTCATCGGAAATCTGGAACGCCGCACCGATCACGTCGCCGTAGCGGCGCAGCGCGTCGACCTGCTCCTCGGACACGCCGGAGAACATGCCGCCGTACCGGGCGGCGGTCGCGATCAGCGATCCGGTCTTCTCCGCGATCACCTTCAGGTAGTGCTCGACCGGGTTCTCGCCGTTGCGAGGCCCCATCGTCTCCCGCATTTGGCCGGTGACCAGCTCGCTGAACGTCTGCGCCATGATCCGCACCGCGTCCGAGCCGAGGTCGGCGACGAGCCACGAGGCCTGAGCGAACAGGTAGTCACCGGTGAGGATGGCGATGCTGTTGTCCCACTTGGCGTTCGCGCTCTCCGCGCCCCGCCGCATCGTCGCCTCGTCCATCACGTCGTCGTGGTAGAGCGTCGCCAGGTGGATCAGCTCGACGACGGCGGCCGCGATGATCACCTCCTCGACGTCGGGCCGCGGTCCGATGTGCGCCCCGAGCAGCGTGAACAGCG
>DASYMV010000356.1:0-5759 GCA_036008865.1 Pseudonocardiaceae bacterium
GAGCAGGTGTGCGCGGACGGCGTGGACTCGGTGGTGCCCGGCGAGCGCGGGGTCGGTCTCCGCCGCCGCAAGTTGCGCCACAGCTCGGTCCACCGACGGGACGCGACCGTGATCAACCACCCCTTCGGGTTGCCCGGCACACCCTCGACAGGCCACTGGACCGCGGCCGACAGCAGGGCCTCCTGCACCGCGTCCTCGCAGGTGTCGAAGCCGCCGTAGCGCCGTACGAGTGCGCCGAGGACCTTCGGCGCCAGTTCCCGCAGCAGGTCCTCGATCTCGGTCGCGGTAGTCACAACTCCAGCCCGTTGAGATCCAGGACCGGCCGCACCTCCACCTCGCCGTATGCGGCGTCCGGCACCCGCGCGGCGTGCTCGATCGCGCGTTCGACGCTCTCGCACTCGACGAGGTAGAAACCGGCCAGATGCTCCTTCACCTCGGCGAACGGTCCGTCACTGGTCATCGTCCGACCCTCGCGCACCGAGACGCGCTTGGCCAGCGACGGATCGGCCAGGCCCTCGGACACGACCAGATCCCCTGCTGCGGCGAGTTCCTCGGTGAGGGCGAGATGGCCACGCCCGAACTCCACGCGCTGGGCGTCGGAGAGCCCGTCCCAGACCGCCCGCGACTTCGGGTTGCTGTAGATCAGGATCAGGTACTTCACCGGTACCTCCGCGGGTCTCGAAAATTCTCTCACCCAACATGTCGAAACCAGCTCCGCAGCTTCTACATCCCTCATGAGAGGCATCCGCAGGGGGTGCCTGAGCCGAGGAGTGCATCATGACCAGCACCGTGCAGAGCCAGGACGAGGCGCAGATTCGTCAGCTGATGGCTGAGCAGACGAGCGCGATGTGGGAGAGGGACGCCGAACGGCTCCTCGCCCGCTACGCGCCGGAGATCGTGAAGTTCGACCTCGCGCCACCGCTGCGGCACGCCGGTCCGGAGGTGCACGACGTGAACGGCCTGCGGAACTGGTTCTCCGGGTTCGACGGACCGATCGACTACGAGGTCCGCGATCTGACCGTGACAGCCGGCGAGGATGTCGCCTTCTGCCACAGCGTGAACCGCCTCTCCGCGACGCCGCACGGCGCCCCGGAGAGGTTCGACCTGTGGTTGCGCGCGACCGTCTGCCTGCTCAAGGTCGACGGCACGTGGCGGATCACCCACGAGCACGTCTCCACACCCTTCTACATGGACGGGTCCTTCAAGGCCGCCGTCGACCTCCAGCCGTAGGACGTCTCCTCATGCGGGGACTCGACCATCTCGTCGTCGCGGGACCGGTGACGTTCGTGAGATGTCGCGGCGCACCGATGACGGCGACGGGGTGGAAGAGCCGAACCCGTGCGGTCAACTCGGCGAGGAGGTGTCCGACACACGGGTTTCTCAAGACCATTTCAATCTTGGTTTCAGCATCCACACAGGAAAGGGGCGCATCCTGATCAAGAGCCCGCGCTGTGCGGGCCCGCGCACAACAGGAGAGACGATGCCCGACCCGCAGAATCCGACCCCGCAGCACCCGCAGGCCGAACAGCCGCCCCAGCAGGAGTCGACCGCCCAGCCGCAGCCGACGCAGCCCCTCGAGCCGGGGCAGGCGACGGCGAGCCAGGCGGAAGCGCCGCCCCAGCCCGAGCCACAGCCCGAACCGCAGTCGCAGTCGCAGTCCAGGTCGAGCCGACGCGCAGCGGCCGGGCGGTTCGTCCGCCACCGCGCGACCCAACTGGTCGCGGTGGGCCTGCTCGGGCTCGTGCTCGGTGCGGGCGCCGTCGCGCTGTTCGACCACGGCGACGGCAAGGGCGGCGGCGACCGCGCCGGCATGTCCCGGCATGACCACCGTGGTGAGGGTGGGGGTGACGGCGGGGGCCGCGGCCACCGCCACTGACGGGCCCAGTTGCCTGCCGCCGTGCGCGGTCGGCAGGCACCTCACAATGAGAGAAATCCTCGCAAAAGCGATGCGGTGCCGTCGAGGTGTTCCGCCATCGCCTGTCGTGCGGCCTCCGGATCCCCGTCGAGAACGGCGGCCACGATCAGCTCGTGCTGCTCGTTCGAGTGAACGAGGTTCGGCTGGAGCAGGGGAATGGAATCGAGCAGTTCGTTGACCCGTGTCCGCACCTCGGCGACCGCTGCGGTGAGCGACGCGGACCCCGTCACCTCCGCGACGGCGAGGTGCAGGCGTGAGTCCTTGCGCCTGTAGTCGGCGAGGTCCGCAGCCGCCGCCTCGACGAGTCTGACTCGGAGACCGCGCCGCTCGTCCTGCCCGAGTACGCGTCCGGCCGCGCACTCGGCGGCACCGGTTTCGAGCACCCTGCGCAACGTCAGCGCGTCAGCGAGGCGCGCCGCGGCGTCACCGGGCCGCATGTCCGGCGTCGTGGCGGGCAAGGTGTCGTTGACGAAGGTACCGCCGTAACGACCCCGCCGGGACTCGACGTACCCGGCCTGCTGGAGTGACCTGATGGCCTCGCGCAAGGTCATGCGGCTGACACCCAGCCTGCTCGCGAGCTCGCGTTCCGCGGGCAACCGCTGTCCCGGCACGACGACACCGAGCCGGATCGCCTGCAGGAGCCGCTCGACCGTCTCCTCGAAGGCGTTGCCGGCGCGAACAGGGCGGAACAACGCCGCGTCCGCTGTGGACGACGGGCGTTCCCGCCACGGATCGGCCATCAGGTCACCTTCTGCGCTACAGCGGAGTCACGTAGGCGCCCGAGATCCCGCCGTCGACCAGGAAGTTCGACGCCGTGATGAACGAGGAGTCGTCGCTCGCGAGGAACGCGACCGCAGCGGCGATCTCCTCCGGCTCGGCGAAGCGGCCCATCGGCACGTGCACCAGCCGGCGGGCGGCCCGTTCCCGGTCCTTGGCGAAGAGCTCCTCGAGCAACGGGGTGTTCACCGGTCCGGGGCTCAACGCGTTGACCCGGATGCCTTCGCGGGCGAACTGCACACCGAGCTCCCGGCTCATCGCGAGCACGCCGCCCTTGGACGCGGTGTAGGAGATCTGCGAGGTCGCAGCACCCATCGTCGCGACGAACGACGCGGTGTTGATGACGGACCCCTTGCCCTGCCGCTGCATGTGCGGCAGCACGTACTTGCAGCACAGGTACACCGAAGTCAGGTTGACCTGCTGCACCCGGTTCCACGCCTCGACACCGGTGGTGAGGATCGAATCGTCGTCGGGCGGTGAGATTCCCGCGTTGTTGAACGCGACGTCCACCGAGCCGTAGGTGTCCACAGTGGTCTGGAACAACCCCTCCACCTCGGCCTCGTCGGTGACGTCGACCTTGACGAACAACCCGTTGACCTCGTCGGCCGCAGCCTTGCCCGTGGTGTCGTCGACATCCGCGACGACCACCTTGGCGCCCTCTGCGGCCAATCGGCGCACCGAGGCGAGGCCGATGCCGCTACCCCCACCGGTCACCACGGCCACACGGCCGTCAAGTCGCTGAGCCATCTTCAGTTTCTCTCCTGTCAGGTGGCGATGAAGACGTTCTTGGTCTCGGTGAACGCGGCCAGGGCATCCGGTCCGAGCTCGCGGCCGAGCCCGGACTGCTTGAAGCCGCCGAACGGTGTGGCGTAGCGGACCGAGGAGTGCGAGTTGACCGAGAGGTTGCCCGCCTCGACACCGCGGGAGACACGCAACGCGCGGCCGACGTCCCGCGTCCAGATCGAACCGGACAGGCCGTAATCACTGGCGTTGGCGAGCCGCACGGCGTCGCCCTCGTCGGTGAAGGGGAGCACGGCGACGACCGGCCCGAAGATCTCCTCCACAGCCGCCGGATCGGTCCGCGCGAGCGGGGCGAGAACCGTTGGCGGGTACCAGAAGCCCGGCCCGTCAGGCGCGCTGCCCCGGAAGGCCACGGCCGCGCCGTCCGGCACGTAGGAGGCCACCTTCTGGCGGTGTGCGGCAGAGATCAGCGGGCCCATCTCGGTGGATTCCTCAGCGGGGGCACCGACGATCACCCCCTTGACCGCGGGCTCCAGCAACTCCATGAACCGGTCGTAGACCGAGGCCTGCACGAGGATGCGCGAACGCGCGCAGCAGTCCTGGCCGGCGTTGTCGAACACGCCGTACGGCGCGGTGGCCGCGGCCTGCTCGAGGTCGGCGTCGGCGAAGACGATGTTGGCGCTCTTGCCACCGAGCTCCAGGGTCACCCGCTTCACGTGGTCCGCGCACCCGGCCATGATCTGCTTGCCGACGCCGGTCGACCCGGTGAACACGACCTTGCGCACGGCAGGGTGGGTCACGAACCGCTGTCCCACGACGGATCCCTTGCCGGGCAACACCTGGAAGACGTCTTCCGGAACACCCGCTTCCCTCGCCAGCTCGGCGATCCGCATCGCCGTGAGCGGGGTCAGCTCGGCGGGCTTCAGCACGACGGTGTTGCCCGCGGCCAGCGCGGGCGCGAAACCCCATGCCGCGATGGGCATCGGGAAGTTCCACGGCACGATCACGCCGACGACGCCGAGCGGTTCGGCGAAGGTGACGTCCACACCTCCGGCGACGGGGATCTGCTTTCCGAACAGCCGTTCCGGTGCGGCGGCGTAGTAGTGCAGCACGTCGCGGACGTTGCCCGCCTCCCACCGCGCGTTGCTGATCGTGTGGCCGGAGTTGACCACCTCGAGCGCGGCCAGCTCCTCCACGCAGGCGTCCACCGCATCGGCGAATCGCCGCAGCAGGCGCGCACGGTCGCCCGGTGCCACGGCGCGCCACGCGGGCAGCGCCGCCTGAGCACGTGCGATCGCCGCGTCGGTCTCCTCCAGCGACGTGAGCGCGACCGTCCGCACCACCTCCTCGGTGGCCGGGTTGATCACGTCGAACGTCGTGCTCACCTGGTGCTCCTCCTCCTGTTGCGGGCGGCTTCCACCAGTGCGGCGAACAACCTGAAGTCCTCGACGTCCTGCTCCGGGTGCGACTGCACACCGAGCACGAAGTTCGCGCCGTCGATTTCGACACCCTCGACGGTGCCGTCCGGCGACGTGGCCACGACCCGCACGCCCTCGCCGAGCACGTCCAGCGACTGATGGTGGTGACAGTGCACGGTGGCCCGCTCCCCCACGATCATCGCCAGGGCGCTTCCGGGCTCGACGGTGATCTCGGTGCGGCCGAAGACGCCGGGCGCCGGGTTGTGGCCAGGCGTGTGCTGGTGCAGCGTGCCTCCACGGGCGACGTTGAGCACCTGCGCGCCGCGACACACGCCCAGCAGCGGCAGGTCGAGCTTGAGCGCGGCGTCGACCAGCGCGAACTCGGAGTCGTCACGAAGGGGCTGCGGGGGTCCGGTCTCGGGATGCGGCTTCTGTCCGTAGGCCTCGGGGTCGACGTCCGCACCGCCGGCGAGGACGAGCCCGTCGAGCCAGTCGACGGTCTCCGCCCGCCAGTCGCCGACGGGCGGCAGGAGCACGGGATTGCCGCCGGCGCGCACCACGGAGTCGAGGTAGGCGCGCTGCAACAGCGCCGCCTCCACTTCCCACACACCGAAGCGCGCCGTCTCGAGATAGGTGCTGAGACCGATCAGCGGGCGGGTGTCAGAGGCGTTCGAATCCACGAATCCGCTCCCAGTCGGTGACGGCCGCGTCGTAGGCGTTCAGCTCGACACGCGCCGCGTTGACGTAGTGGTCGACGACGTCCTTGCCGAACGCCTCACGCGCGAGCGCGCTGTCGGCCAGCGCCGCGGCCGCGTCGCGCAACGTCGTGGGCACCGTTGGGCGGTCGGAGGCGTAGGCGTTGCCGACGAACTCCTCCTCCAACGGAAGCTCTTCGTCGACACCGCGCA
>DASYMV010000357.1:0-3876 GCA_036008865.1 Pseudonocardiaceae bacterium
AAGCCTCGGTGTCCGTTACCTGGCGACGAACGCCCCGGCGAACACCCGACGCCTCCTTGCGGCTAACTTGACGCCCTGACCGGGCATCTGTACTCAAGCGCGAGGAGGCACGGTGGCCAAGCGGACGGCCGTGAAGAAGGCTGACAAGTCGGCGGACGGGATCAACCCCCGCCAGCCGTGCCCGTGCGGCTCCGGCAAGCGCTACAAGGCATGTCACGGTTCCGGCGGTGGACCCGCCGACGTGCTGATCTCGCGTCCGTTCGAGGGGCTCGCCGCCGAGTGCGAGCTGATCGCCCTGCGCGAGTTCGTCCCGTCGGCCACGGTCCGCCTGCCGCTGGTCGAGGGCGACCGCGAGATCACCCTCGCCACGGTGCTGCCGATGGCGGCGGCCGGCCTGGTCCGCGGTGACGATGCCGCGTTCGTCGGCCTGCAGGTGCAGACCCGCTCCGGCGACGTCAGCCGCGACCTCGCGCGCGCCGTCCAGTGGGCGTCGACCGCCAAGACCGGCGAGGCGCTGCACGTGCTCGGCCCGGACGACGGCGAGAACCCCGGCAGGCTGCAGGACCTGATCGACCCCGAGGCGGAACTCACGCCCGAACTGCACACCGACTTCGCGTGGTGGATGCCGCCGGACAACGAGCCGGCCGGTGAAGTGGCGCTGTCGCTCGAGCGCGCGAACGCCGCGATCCTGCCCACGGAGCGGGTGGACGCCCCCGGTGTGCGCGCCGCGTACTGGGTGGACGCGGGCGACAAGGCCCACCTGCGCTGGGTGCGGCCCGAACCCGAGGAGAAACTCGTCGCCGCGATGGCCCGGCTGTCCGTGTGCGGCGAGCTGGACCTGGGCGAGGGGTCGCGGTACGTGGGTTCCTTCCGCGCGCACGGCTTGCTCGTGCCGGTGTGGGACCTGGACCGGGAGCAGCACGCACGCGAGTGGGCGAGCCCTGCCGAGGCGCTCGGCAAGCGTTTGCTGGATGCCTTGACCAGCCTCGACGACGAGCCGTTGACCGAGGCGGAGCGTCGGGTGCGCGACGGCCTGCGCGGCCGGCAGATCACCCTGCGGTAGTCCGTCCACAGATGTCCACAAGCTTGTCCACAGGAAGTTGTGGATGAATGATCCTGCACATCAGTTCGCGCGCGGACTGGGCTGAGGCCCAGCGCCGCGGGGAGGTCCGCGCTCCGTCGCTGGACGAGGTCGGCTTCGTGCACTGCTCCGACTTCGGCAGCGTGACCGTGCCGGCCAACGCCGTGTACCGAGGACGTGACGATCTGGTGCTGCTGGTCATCGATCCGGCTGCCGTGGACGTGCCCGTGCGCTGGGAGCCCGGCGTCCCGGAGCACCCCTCGGGCGTCTGGTTCCCGCACGTGCACGGGCCCGTCCCGGTGGGCGCGGTGGTCGCGGTGCACGACTTCCCGCCGTCGGCGGACGGCGAGTTCCGGCTTCCCGCGGCCCTCGCGGGGCACTGAGAGACCACAACGGCGCCAGCCCCTTCCGACGGTGAGGGGCGGGCGCCGTTGTCGTTGGGGCAGGCGCTCAGCGTGCGACCGGTGCGGGGGCTAGAGCACGCCTCCGGCGGCACGTGGCACACCGGCATCGGCCTCGTCACCGACACTCTCGCGGACCAGGAAGTTCTCGACGTGGAAGAGGTTGCCCTCGGCGCGGTCGACCACCGTGAGGAGCGTGCTCATCGAGGCGACCTCCTCCACCTGCTCCTTGAGGAACCACTGGAGGAACTGCTCGCCGATGTAGTCGCCCTCGTCGCGGGCCGTCTTCGCCAGCGTGACGATCTGCTCGGTGACGTCCTTCTCCTGCTGCAGCGCGAGCACGATGGGTTCGCGGGCCGCGGCGAAGTCGTTGCGGACGTCGCCGGCACCGGGGACGGTCACCGGCAGGTCGTTGTCCATGAAGTACTGGATGATCATCATGGCGTGGTTGCGCTCTTCGAGCGCCTGCTTGTAGAAGTGCGCCGCCAGCCGGGGAAGATCGTTGCTGTCGTACCAGACCGCCACGGCGATGTACTGCTGCGACGCGGTGAACTCGTTGCGCACCTGTGCCCGCAGCAGTTCGTGGAACTTGGACTTGCGCTCGATTTTCTTCACGTTGAGTGCCATGCCGGGGACCGTAGCCGAATGCGATGGTGAATGCATTTCAGGTAACGCTTCGGGGTGTTCGGGAAGGTTTGCCGTACAAAAGGTCAGGCAACCCTCTGCGTGCTCGCCGCGTCTCGGATCGTGGTCGCCCTGCGCCGGGAGAGCCGCCGCGCGAGGTCGTGGCTGGGGCGCTCGACCAGGCGATAGCTCACCTCCACCATGGCACCGGTCGCCACCAGACCTGTCACGAGTGTCAACCACAACGGCAGCACGCCGACGAGCGCGTGCATCACGGGCAGTGCGACCGCTCCGTGCACCAGGTAAAGCGAATAGCTCCGTTCTGAGAGCATCGTCCACAAGCGGTGTTGACGCAGCCGCGGTTCGAGACCTGATCCGGTGAGGAAGAGCACAACGGCGAATGCGACGGGCAACGGTCGCAGCACGTAGTCGGAATCCATCCGGAGATTCGCCGCCCACACGAAGATTTCCCAGCCAACGGCGAGAAAACCACCGGCGAGCCAGCCGGGGATCTTCCGGGCCCACCACGCCCAGATGACCTGCCCCATGATCGGCACGATCAGATGGGCCATCTCGGAGGCGAAGACGCGGTAGCTGTCGCCGAACCGCGCGTGCGTGAGGATCACGATCAGCACGAGTGTCAGCTCGACGGCGATCGCCGGCCACATCCACCGCCGCAGCAGCGGCAGCAGCGCGACGAGCATCGTGTAGAAGATCAACTCGATCACGAGCGTCCAGGCGACGCCGGCGAACGCGCCGAACGGTTTCTGCAGGAAGTTCAGCAGCAGCGAGTTGTTCACGACGGTCGTCACGGTGACCTCGGGCTGCTTGCCCGAGATCAGCGGGCGCAGGCCCAGCAGAATCGCCCCGGCGCTCAGCAGCACCACGGACACCAGCGGCGGGTACACCCGCAGCAGTCGGTTGACGCCGAACCGCCGAGCGCCCATCCGCAGCGCGATCGGCGTCACCACGAACCCGCTGACGAGGAAGAAGAACGGCACTGCCAGAGCCCCGAGAGCCTGCTCGCCGAGCTGCAGCGGAGTGCCGAAGAGGCCGGTGACCGCAGCGCTGAACGCGTTGCCGGGGAAGTGCTCGCCCAGGAACAGGATGTTCACGTGGGTGAAGACCACCAGCACAGCGGCCACGGCCCGGCCGATGTCGATGAACGCGACCCTGGTCTTCGCCGCGGGGGCGGTGCCGGTCCGCTCGTCGTCCGAACGCTTGGAGCTGACGACGTCCAGCACCACGTGACCCCCGCTTATCACTGAACGTGACCGATCCACCGCGCAGCGCGGTGACGCGCGGGCGCCACATTAGCGAACGGGTGCCACGAACAGGTGGCGGCCCGATCAGGCGAGGGCGGCGCGATCCACCGGGCACGACATGCAGCGAGGGCCGCCCCGGCCGGAGCCGAGCTCGGAGCCGCTGATCCGCAGCACCTCGATGCCGGCGTCCTCGAGCCGGGCGTTGGTCTCCACGTTGCGCTCGTAGGCGACGACGAGGCCCGGCCCGACGGCCAGTGTGTTGTTCCCGTCGTCCCACTGCTCACGCTCGGCGGTGACGGGGTCCAGGCCGGTGTCGATGACGCGCAGTCGCTCGATGCCCATCGCCTCGGCGGCGGCTTCCAGGAACGGCACGGGGCCGTCGACGCGCACGCCCCCGCTGTCGTCGGAGGTCAGCGGGTAGGCGTACAGGTTGTCGCGCACCGCCGGGTACATGACCACGGCGTCGCGGTCGACCATGGTGCACACCGTGTCGAGGTGCATGGTC
>DASYMV010000358.1:0-2235 GCA_036008865.1 Pseudonocardiaceae bacterium
CAATCGGTTAATTAACCTAGTGGTTAGGTAACACCATGGCCGGCCACCTGTCAAGCGCTCACGAGCGGGTACGGGCCGACGGGGGTAGGCCGATCCGGCAGCGCCCGGTCGGGGAGAATGGAGTCTCGTCCGGAGCACGTCGGGAAGCGGTGCTCACCCTGAGGTAGGAGATCAGGCACCTTGCCCCAGAAGCGCGAAGCCCCGTCCACCGACGGTGGCGGCCCCGATCTGCAAGCCGACTGCGCACGCTGCTTCGGGCTGTGCTGTGTCGCGCTGCCCTTCGCCGCCTCGGCCGATTTCGCGGTCGACAAGGACGCCGGGCAGCCGTGTGCGAATCTGCAAGCGGACTTCCGCTGCGGCATCCACGCACGCCTCCGCGAGCAGGGCTTTCCCGGCTGCACCGTCTTCGACTGCTTCGGTGCGGGGCAGAAGGTCTCCCAGATCACCTTCGGTGGACAGGACTGGCGGCAGGCCCCCCACGTCGCACGGCAGATGTTCGACGTGTTCCCCGTCATGCGGCAGCTCCACGAGCTGCTCTGGTACTTGACCGAAGCACTGGTGCTGCCGCCCGCCCGGCCCATCCACAGCGATCTTCGCCGCGCGCTGGACGACACCGACCGTCTCACCCGCAGCAGTGCCGAAACGCTCGCGGAGGTGGACGTGGCGGCACTCCGTCACGACGTCAACGCTCTGTTGCTGCGCACCAGCGAACTGGTGCGGGCCGGCGTCCCGGGCCGCAAGAAGAACCACAGGGGAGCCGATCTCATCGGGGCAAAGCTCGTAGGCGCCAACCTGCGGGGCGCCAATCTCCGCGGGGCCTACCTCATCGCGGCCGATCTCACCGGTGCCGACCTGCGAGCGGCTGATCTGATCGGAGCGGACTTCCGAGACGCCGACCTGAGCGGCGCCGACCTCACCGGAAGCATCTTCCTCACCCAGTCCCAGCTCAACGCGGCCAGGGGGGATGCCACCACCAAGCTCCCCCGGACGCTCACCCGCCCCGCGCACTGGTAGCTCTGCGCGCACGACGAGTTCCGAAACAGGACCTAGTCGGGATAGGCGTGTGCCTCCGTCGCCTTCACCGCCGCCCACAACCGGGCGCCCGGCAACAGCTCGAGCTCCGCGACGGCTGCCGTCGTGACGTCGGCGAGCACGTCCGGCGTACCGGCGAGACTCACCCGCACGGTGTCGGCGTGCCGCTCGACACCGGTCACGACCACCGGCCAGGTGTTGCGAGGACTCCCGTCGAGGTGTTCGCGGTGCAGGCTCACCGCGGTGGGCGGAAAGGTCACGAACACCTCACCGCTCATGGGATGCGCGGTGGTCAGCCGCCCGCCACCGGTCAGCTCCACCGTCGTGCCGTGCGCGACACCCCGGTACAGGTTCAGGCCCATCAGGGTGGCGATGTAGTCGGTGCGCGGATGCCGCGCGATGTCCGCGGGCGCGCCTGCCTGCACGACCCGGCCGTTCTCGATCACCAGCAGTTCATCGGCGAGCACCATGGCGTCCAACGGATCGTGGGTCACCAGCACGGTGCAGCCCGGATAGTCGGCGAGGTGGTGGCGAAGCTGCGAACGGATGTGCACGCGGGTGCTCGCGTCCAGCGCGGCCAGCGGTTCGTCCAGCAGCAACAGGTCCGGCTCGGTCGCCAGGGCGCGAGCCAGCGCGACACGCTGTGCCTGCCCGCCCGACAGCGTCCGCGGGCGCCTGCGTGCGTGCTCCGCGAGGCCCACCCGCTCCAGCCACTCATGCGCCCGCTCGGCAGCCCGCCGACGGTTCCAGCCGCGAGCGCGCAGTCCGAACGCGACGTTGTCGAGCGCGCTGAGATGGGCGAAGAGGAGGTAGTCCTGGAACACCACGCCGACCGAACGCTGCTCGGGCCGCAGGAACACGCCCCGGTCGGGGGCGTCGAGCGCCTCGTCGCCAAGCCGGACGTGGCCCGAGGTCAGCCGGACCAGCCCCGCCAGCGCGCGCACGGTGGTGGACTTGCCTGCACCGTTGGGGCCGAGCAGCGCCAAAGTCCGTCCACGTGCGACGTCCAGCGCGACGTCGAGGGTGAACGGAGCGCCGTGGTCGAGACCGATCTCCGCGTTCAGGCTCACCGGGCCACCCCTATCCACCGCTCGCGCAGGCTGACCAGGACCCCGACCGACACCACCAGCAGCACCAGGCTCAGCACCGTCGCTCCCTCCGGGTCGGTCTCCAGGGCGAGGTACACCGCGAGCGGCATCGTCT